>CAYJJL010000092.1:0-8190 GCA_964370455.1 uncultured Faecalibacterium sp. | reverse complement strand
ATGCATACAAATACGAACTTAACGCTTTTACTGGTAAAGTTAAAGGTAGCATCACCATTAAAGAGTTAACTGTTGAAACTTATGGCATAAACAAAGTATATAACGCTAATACTGAAGCCGTTGTGCGCATAACCTTAGTTGGCACTTTTGAAGATGACGACATTATGGCAACTTATGATGCAAACTTTAGCGATGCAAGCCTTGGTGCAAACAAAACAATAAATGTTGCTAACATTACACTAACTGGCAAAGATAGCACCAACTACACACTAAGCGAAAACACTGCTACTGCTACTGCAAGCATAACCTCTTTAAAAGCACAAACACTTTACGAAGTTGGTGATGCTGGCATGGCTTTTGATATGAGCAAATACGATACTAACTACCCTTATATGCTAGATTGGATGACAGCTGGTGTTGTTGGCGGCATACCAACTACAGATGATTGGGCAAACAAAATTGTTACATTGAGCACATCTGTTTTATCTCGCCCAACTACTGGCGTTATTGATAGAAGCACAAACGTAGCAAACAGCACAAACCAAGCTGAAATTGGCGCACAAGCTGCCGCTGCACTTGCAAATGCACCAAATACAGCAGATATACAAGCAAAAGTTGATGAGGTTGCCGCTGCAGGTGGTGGCATAGTTATACTTGAAAACGGCTATTATTACTTAGATACACCTTTATACATGCCATCTAACGTAATATTGCGTGGCCGTGAAGAAGGTAAAGTTACTTTGTTTATTGGGTCTACCGATGCTATACATGCAAATATAGGCGCAATAACCTTTGCCACCATGACTACAACTGGCGAGCTTGTAGGCTCTAAAAACTCTGGTTTAGAAGATATTATTTTAGAAGGCGTTTTAGGCAAACCTAAAGAAGATTGGAATGTTACTGCCGCTACAGAACTTGATAGCGATAGCAATTTTATACTTTTTGATACCACAACTGAAAGTTGCTGGACAGATGACGTTAGCGTTATAAACAGCTACCAAATGCCTGTTAATGTTGCGGGTAAACAAAACACTATACGTGATACATACATAAACGGGGCGTTTTGCCGTGGCGGTGGTGCACAAGGTTACTTCCTTGTTTCTGGTCACCACAACTTAGTAACAGGCTGCTTAATCACACACTTACGACATTTTTCACTACAAGCTGAAACATGTGCTTACAACGTTGTTTATGATAACGAGTTAAGGCAAGAGTTTAGCTTCCACGTGCGTGATTATGGCCGCAACTTAATTGAAAACAATACATTTGTTTTACCTGGCGCAAATGACCCTATTGAAATTTCAGGTAAATACTCACTACTTGGCTACCCTGAATATTATGATTACCCAATGCCAACAGGTGCAAGCAATGTATTTAGCCTTGATGGCATACCATCAAACTACTACTCCATAATGGGGCCTTGGTCTGTACAGCATGATAAATCAGCTGTACCAAACTTAATTTACAACAACTATATTATGGAATATAACCACGTTGCAGATGAATTTATAAAAGACGCTGAGGCTTCTGCCGATGCGCCAGCATTAAAACTTGGTGAGGTTAAAGGCTACGAAAACACACTAGTGCCAGCACCTTGGAGCGAACCTGGTGTGCTTTATACTGGCCCTTACTACATTAAACCTAGCGACCCTTGGATTAACTTTCCACAAGGTAAGGATGGTTATAGCACACCTATAGGTGGCACGCTTTACCCTGTTGTGCTTGATGGTAGCATAAGCACCGAAACAGCAAAGGAAATAATTTTACCTGACGTTATCAACATTTATACAAATGATACCGAACAAGTTGAATTAATTATATTACCTGAACATTTAAACGATATGGACGTTGTTTGGTCTGTTGATAAAATGTCTGTTGCAACTGTTGACCAAAATGGTGTTGTAACAGGTGTTGCAGTTGGCGAAACCACTTTAAACGTAGTTAGCGTTGACGGCAAAACCTCTGCAAACTCAAAAATCATTGTTCATTACAAACCTATTGACTTACGTGTAGAAAACACATTTGTTGAAAGCTTTAAAACCTTGCCTTTAAACCCAACAACCGGTAACAACTCAACTATTACAAATTATTACTGGTTAGCGCCTAACGGCATCGCTTGGGGTATCTGTGGTAACGGCAACAATCAAATGATGCTACACCAAAAAACAGGTGAAATTTATACAGATTACCTAGCTACTGGCATAAATTCCTTCTCTGTTGATTTTATTAAATTTGCCGCCGATGAAGGTGGTACAATAGAGTTAAGCGTGCAACTTATTGCCGAAGATGGCAGTATCTTATACGAAACATCTAGCGGTTTAGTAGATGCGACTTCAACCGAAACATTAAGCGTTGATAACCTAAATATAAACCAGCCAGTGCGTATACGTTTATATGATGAAAACCAAAACTCAAAAACGAAACTAATGATACAATCCTTTACATGGACATCATTTGCACATGGCGAAAACGCTGTTAATGTAACCGATATGCAAGCACCTGCAATTTACGAAATTGCATAACCTAGCACCACAGCAGTTGAAATACCGCTAACCTTTACACCTACAAACTCAACTATGCAAAATGTAACTTATACTAGCAGTGATTCTTCTGTTATTGAAGTTACAACTAAAGGTTTAGTTGCTAAGGCTGATGGTAGTGCTATTATCACAATAACAAACCTACAAAACAAAAACATAGTAGCAAGTACACTTGTAGTTGTTGGTGCTGGTGCAGAGAGTGAAGATAGCAATGACGCTATACAAGGCACAACATGGAAAGAAACTTTTAACGATATATCAAAATTTTCAGACATAAATGAAGGTGTCCATACTGGTTCTTACGACGGCACTTTAGACTGGAATTTTACTGGTAGAGTAGACTATGAAAAATCACCTAACAACCTAATTGTGTATATAGGCGCAACTGCTGGCACGCTAAGTACCCTATACCCTGCGGAATTAGGCGACCTTGCATCAATGACATTTAATGTTAAGGCACGTTGGTTCCTCACCCCTACTTTTGCGCCAACACTTACTTTTAAAGACCCTGAAACACTTGAAGTAATTAAAACCATTAAAGTACCTGAAATTAATCTTTCAAACACATCTTACAAACTTGTAACTGTTGACGATATAGATGTAAAAGCACCATTTATTTTAGAAATAAGCAATGTTGACATCCCAGAAAACTATAACAACAAACTACCGCCTCATATTTTTAGGCTTTCTGATATAGAGTTTACTAGCGTTGCACCAAGGCAATACTTTGAGCCATCTATAAGCAATGGTGATTTAAACTTACAAACAGGCGATATTGAAATTTTAGCTACTAAAGATTTTGACACAAGCCAAACAAGTTTAGTTTGGAAAAGCTCTAATGATAGCGTTGCATCTGTATCTGAAAAAGGACATTTATTTGCAAATGCTGTTTGTAGTACAACAATATCTGCCACTGGCAAAGATTATAACGGCGCTGAGAAAACTGTTTCAATCAATGTTACCGTAACACAAGGCGCAGAGCAAGGCGATATCTTCTACCCTGCTTTTATAACAATCAATGATATACAAAGCACTGCTAGTGCTAAAATAGGCGCTAATGCAACTGCTACTGTAACAGCACATGTAACAGATGCAAAGACATTAACTTACCAGTGGTATGCTGTAAGTGACCTTGCTAAAAACAACCCTGTTGCTATAAATGGTGCAACTAGTGCTACATACACATTTACACAAAATGCACAAGGTACATACCATTACTATTGCGAGGTTTCTGCTGAACATGCAATTGCTAAAGAAACAAGCGTAGCTAGCGTTGTATTTACTGGTACTGCCGTGCCAAACCCACCCGATGCAGGTAGCAGTGGTAGTGGTAGCAGTGGCACTACTACCCCACCAGCAACTACGCCAACACCTGATGCTACTGGTACTGGCGGTACTACCGATACCACCGATGATGAAACACAACCAACTCCTGCCCCCACTGATGATGATAGCTCAACTACACAGCCATCGCAACCAGACCCATTACCACAACCAGAAACTGATGTAGAAATTGATGAAGAAGAAGTTCCACAAACATCTGGTGAACACATTGAGCAAACATCTAACAATTTAAACCCACTTTTAATTATAGGCGTTGTTGTTGCTATAATTGCACTAGCTGCTGGAGCAGTTTTTGTATTCAGACGCAATAGCACATCATCCGAAGATTAATGTTTTATAATATTGCTTTTTGTAAGAAATATTATCTAGTTTAAAAATTTTATCTAAATTTTGCCCCTTTATCTTTGTGTGTTACATGCATTGATAGAGGGGTTTTATGTGCAATTTTACTAATTGTTATGCATTTTAATAGCAAAATATATTGCACCCTTAAAACGCAATATTATATTAATATATTATTTACAAAAACCTTTGTATTTTAATAAAAATTGTGGTATTATAAAGAATAATAAATATTTTTCAAACCTATTATGTTTTATATAAAGGAGTATACTATGGCCTTTTATTTTGAAGAGCAATCTCGTACCTTTGGTGAGTATCTTTTAGTTCCTGGTTTTTCAGGCGCAGAGCATGTACCAACTGCTGTTAGTTTAAAAACACCTTTGGTTAAATACCGCAAAGGTGAAGAAAACTGCCCACTAACAATGAACATCCCTATGGTTAGCGCTATAATGCAATCTGTTTCAGGGGATAAGCTTGCTATTGCTCTAGCAAGACAAGGTGGAGTTTCTTTTATTTTTGGTTCACAAAGCATAGAAGACGAAGCTGCTATGGTTCGCAAAGTTAAATCATACAAAGCTGGCTATGTTGTTTCTGACTCAAATCTTTCACCAGAAAGCACACTTGCTGATGTTTTGTATCTTAAAGAAAAAACAGGCCATACAACAGTTGCTATAACTGATGACGGCACTGCAAACGGCAAGTTACTAGGCATGGTTGCAAGCCGTGATTACCGTGTAGGACACACTGCGCAAGATGCAAAAGTTACTACTTTTATGACACCACTTGACCAACTGCACACCGCACCTGAAAACACAAGTTTGCATGATTGTAACATTATCATTTGGGATAAAAAAGTTAATACACTGCCACTTGTTGATAGTGAAGGACGCTTAAAATATTTTGTTTTCCGTAAGGATTACAACAACCACAAACGCAATAACAACGAACTACTAGATAAAAACAAAAGTTTTGTTGTTGGCGCTGGTATAAACACACGTGATTACGAAGAGCGCATACCTGCACTTGTAGAGGCTGGCGCTGATGTTGTTTGTATAGATTCCTCCGAGGGCTTTTCTGAATGGCAAAGCAAAACTATTGCATGGACACGTGAAAAATATGGCGATAAAGTAAAAATTGGCGCTGGTAACGTTGTTGACCGTGAGGGTTTCCGCTTTTTGGCTGAGGCTGGTGCAGATTTCATCAAAGTTGGCATAGGCGGTGGCTCAATTTGTATCACACGTGAAACAAAAGGCATAGGCCGTGGCCAAGCAACAGCTGTTATTGAAGTTGCAAAAGCTCGCGATGAATACTTTGCTGAAACTGGCGTTTATGTGCCAATTTGCTCAGACGGCGGTATTGTTCACGATTACCACATGACACTTGCACTTGCAATGGGCGCTGACTTTTTAATGCTTGGCAGATACTTTGCACGTTTTGATGAAAGCCCAACTGATATGGTGCGCATAAACGGCAACTATATGAAAGAATACTGGGGCGAGGGCTCAAACCGTGCACGCAACTGGCAGCGCTACGACCTTGGCGCATCATCAAAACTTGCTTTTGAAGAAGGCGTTGATAGCTACGTACCTTACGCTGGCTCACTAGAGGACGGCGTTGGCACAACATTATATAAAGTAAAAAGTACAATGTGTAACTGCGGTGCGCTAAGCTTAGAAGAATTCCAAGAAAAAGCACGTTTGACAGTTGTTTCTTCAACAAGTATAGTTGAGGGTGGCAGCCATGATGTTATGCTAAAAAATACAGCTGTAATGCGCTGATTTACACAAAACCAAATTAATAATAAAAAATTTGCCACAGTATTTTGCACTTATATGCATAATACTGTGGCTTTTTTAATTAATAAGTGTAACATCGGTAATTATTTTTTGAAAAAGCGTTGACATTCTGCTAAAAATCGTGTAAACTATACGTGTTGCGCTCTTTAGCCATAGTTGCGCCCATTTTCGTGAATTTGACGAAAATTAGTAAAAATCATTGTGGAACATTCCATATTTGTAATTACTAACTAAAGCAAATGCTGAAAATCTCGCATTTATATCTAAAGGTGACAATATCGATAAAAATTGAGAAAGGAGAAAACAATGCCAACATTTAACCAGCTAGTACGCAAAGGCCGCGAGGTTATGGTTAAGAAAAGCACTGCTCCTGCCCTTTTGAAGAGCTACAACTCACAGAAGAAAACATTTTCTACTATGGAAAGCCCTCAAAAACGTGGCGTTTGCACTGCAGTTCGTACCATGACACCTAAAAAGCCTAACTCTGCACTACGTAAAGTAGCTCGTGTACGCTTAACCAACGGTTTGGAAGTTACTTCCTACATCCCAGGTATAGGCCACAACCTACAAGAGCACTCAGTTGTGTTGATCCGTGGCGGCCGTGTAAAAGACCTTCCAGGTGTACGTTACCACATTATCCGTGGTACTCTTGATACCCAAGGTGTTGCAGGCCGTGGCCAAGGCCGTTCTAAATACGGCGCTAAGCGTCCAAAAGCCGGTGCTGCTAAAAAGTAATTAAACCATCTTCGCCATAATTGGCTTTTCCATATATAAATAACAATCTGCGCTTGCAGAAGAAACAGTTTAGGATATGGGATCAGCTCCTTGTGGCACAACGGGAGTTTTTTACTTTCGAGTACCGATGATATCATTCTATGAAGGAGGGAAGAAAGATGCCAAGAAGAGGAAATATTGCCAAACGTGATGTATTGGCAGATCCTATTTACAATTCCAAAATCGTGACACGTCTAGTTAACAGCATTATGCTTGACGGCAAAAGAGGCGTAGCACAAAAAATCGTTTACGATGCATTCGGCATGGTAGCGGAAAAAACAGGTAACGATCCGCTAGAAATGTTCGAAAAGGCTATGGAAAACATTATGCCTAGCCTTGAAGTTAAAGCACGTCGCGTTGGCGGTTCAACTTACCAAGTACCACTTGAAGTTAGCCCTGCACGCCGCGAAACATTGGGCCTACGTTGGTTAACACTTTACAGCCGCAAACGTGGCGAAAAAACAATGTGCCAACGTCTTGCTGGTGAAATCATTGATGCAACCAACAGCACAGGTAACTCTGTTAAAAAACGTGAAGATACACACAAAATGGCAGAAGCAAATAAAGCATTTGCTCACTACCGTTATTAATCGAGTGTCGAGGAGGAGAATCCATGGCTGCACCTAGAGAAGTTTCTCTGCAAAAAACCCGAAATATCGGTATCATGGCTCATATCGACGCAGGTAAAACCACCACTACTGAACGCATACTTTACTACACAGGTATTACCCATAAAATTGGTGAAGTTCATGATGGTGCTGCAACTATGGACTGGATGGTTCAAGAGCAAGAACGTGGTATTACAATCACATCTGCTGCAACTACCTGCTACTGGAGTCACACTGATAACAAAGGTAACCCTGCTGCATTTAAAGCAGGTCGCCATCGTATCAACATAATTGATACCCCTGGCCACGTTGACTTTACAGTTGAAGTTCAACGTTCTTTGCGTGTTCTTGACGGTTCTGTTACCGTTTTGTGCGCAAAAGGTGGCGTTGAGCCTCAGTCTGAAACTGTTTGGCGTCAAGCTGACGACTACAAAGTTCCACGTATGGTATACGTTAACAAAATGGATATCATGGGCGCTAACTTTGAAAACTGTGTCAACATGCTTCGCGATCGTCTAAAATGTAACGCTGTGCCTGTACAACTACCAATTGGTGCTGAAGAAACTTTCAAAGGTATCATTGACTTAGTTGAAATGCACGCTGAAGTTTATTATGACGCCCTAGGCAAAGCCGTACGTGTTGAAGAAATCCCAGCAGATATGAAAGACATGGCTGACGAATACCGTGCAGCTCTTGTTGAAGCTGTTGCGGAAAGCGATGAAGAATTAATGGAACGCTACCTTGAGGGGGACGAACTTTCTGTTGAAGAAATCAAAGCTGCAATAC
>CAYJJL010000091.1:0-8262 GCA_964370455.1 uncultured Faecalibacterium sp. | reverse complement strand
ACTTTTTTAGTGTTTTTTATTAATTAAAAAATTATACCTAAAAAGCTAAAAACCCCATAAACTCAATAGCTTATGGGGTTTTTATAATAATATTTTTTAAACGCAAAAATTTACAAATTTACAACCTATCAAAATTGCGAAAAATCTATACCTTAAAATAAAGCAAATTAATAAAAGCTCGATAACTTAAATATATTATCACACTTTTTATTAACACGCTCAGTTCTTTATTCTGTCTCCACAGGTGGCGCTTCGGTTGAAGTTGGGCTTTGTGTTGGTGTTGCCGTTGGCGTTGCTGTCGGTGTAGCTGTTGGCGTTGGTGACGGTGTTGGTGTAGCCGTTGGTGTAGGTGTTGGTGTAGGAGTTGGTTCTGGGGTTGGGGCTATTTCAACATCTCTATCTGCTGCAATATAAACCGTTATTACACTACCCGTTTCAACATCTGTGCCATACTCTGGGTCGGTTTTAATAACACAGCCAGAGGCATACGAGCCATCGTTTTCACGCATAACAAAGCTTGCTATTAAACCAGCTTTTTTAAATTCTTCCTCAGCATTTGCCTGCGTAAAACCAGTTGTATTTGGTATTTCTACCATTTCTAATCCTTTGCTTACAACTAGTTCTATAACTTTATTATCATCAGTTAGTTCCTCGCCTGCTATTGGTTTTTGTGATATCACTATACCTGCTGGCATGTCGGAAAATTCTTCCTCCACTATGCGGAACAAATATTTTTCAGAATAAGCAGTGTTTGATTGCAACTGCTCAAATGTAAAACCGACAAAATCATCAACATATTCTTGTTGTTGTATAGGTGTTGTTGCAGGGCTAGGGCTTGGTATTATATCATCTTTTACTTTTGCTCTGCCACCAAAAACAATCCACAATGCTAAACAAGCCAATATCAAACTTATTATCGAAATTGATGCTATTATATTTGTTAAAGAAACAGTTTGCTTGTTTTTTCTTTTATTTAATACTGTATTTTTTTTATGGGTTAAAACAAATTGTGCTGCCTTTTCTTGCGAATTTAAACATTCGTATAACTCTGTTACATTTTGCACACGCTCGGATGCTTTTAGCTTTAAACCAATACTTAAAACTTGCGAAACATACTGTGGTACACTTGCCTCCAAACTGCGTGCATTTGGGTTTGAATCTTGCACTAATCGCTGTGATGCTGAAAACGGTGCTCTACCTGTAAGTGCTGTATAACAAAGTGCTGAAAGTGCATAGGTATCAGTGTATCTGCCCTCAAACTCTGCTGTGGAATATTGCTCTGGTGCACAGTATCCCTCGTATAATTGGGCGTGCAAATCATCACCTACTGTGCGCAAACCAACTGTTGCATAGCCTATCAGTTTTGCAGGGCCATTTGGCGGAATTATAACGTTATCTGCACAAATACCACGGTGTACAAGCCCTGCTGTGTGCATAATTTCCACGCCGTCAAATATTGGTTTTAGTAAAGTTTTTACACGCTCTATCGAAATTTTACCTTTGTTTTCACGTAGGTATCGTGTAAGCGAACACCCCTCAACACATTCCATAACAGCATAGATTGTTTCGTTTGCTTCAAACACTTCAATAACATTCATCAGGCCAGTGCATGGAGTCAATTTTTTAAGCGAATAGTATAAATCTGCAAAATCCATGCGTGTGGTTTTAAACATAACCTCACAGCCTTCTTTTGGGTTAACTAAACCATCTTCGCTGCGATCTGACGCAAGTGTAACTGGCAAATATTCCTTAATAAAAACTTTTTGTGTGCTCTGAATTTCAACTGCACGATAAAACATACCCTCGCCATCAGCAGTGATAAATTTACCTATTTTATATTTTTCAACTAAATTAGTACCATAAGCAAGCGTGCCATGTGGGTTTTCGTGTGGCGCTGTTTTTTCGGTTTGTGGCATAATGCGCCCCCTTTTTGTTTATGCGTATTATTGGCAACAAATCAGCACGCCAATAATATTTTTATTAAAATAAGCCTTATTCGTTTACTTAAGCAATAAAAGCTACACTTAAATGTAATATATTTAAGCAATTTATTGCTCACTTAAGCTAAGGTGTGTTATGCTAAATCTTCTTCGTTTTCTAGGCTGTGCCATACATTTTGCACGTCGTCGTTTTCCTCTAGGGCATCTAATAGTTTACCCATTTTTACTAAATGTTCAGGCTCGGTTAGTTTTGTTGTTGTGCTTGGTATCATTGCAACATCTGCTGAAATAAAGCTATAACCTAGTTCTTCAAGCGCATTGCGCACTGCTGAAAAATCCGCTGGTGCTGTTGTAACTTCTGCTACGTCCTCACCTGCATCAAAATCCTCTGCGCCTGCATCTAATGCTTGCATCATAAGTTCGTCTGAATCTTTACCTTCAATATCAACTACTATTACACCTTTTTGTGTAAACATAAAGCTAACGCAACCCATTGCACCTAAATTGCCACCCTGTTTATCAAAATAATGGCGTAAATCTGCCGCTGTACGGTTTTTGTTATCTGTTAGTGTTTCCACCATAATTGCAACACCGCCTGGGCCATACCCCTCGTACGTCATAGCTGTATATTCTTCTTTATCGCCACCCTCAGCTTTTTTAATAACACGCATAATGTTGTCATTTGGAACATTTGCGCTTTTAGCTTTAGCAATAAGCTCTTTTAACTTGCTGTTAGAGTTAACATCTGGGCCGCCCTCACGCACTGCAACAGAAATTTCTCTACCTATTTTTGTAAAAACTTTTGCCCTTGCACCATCTGTTTTTTCTTTTTTGCGTTTAATTGTACTCCATTTTGAGTGTCCTGACATTGGGTATTTCCTCCTATAATAAAGCGCTATTGCGCCAAAATCAAATACGTAGATATTTTAACATAAAAGCCTTTGTTTTGCAAGCGTAACAAACATCATTAATTTAATGCAAATTTTAATTTTATATTTAATATATTAATACGCAAATTTAAAATTGAAAAATATTTTTTATTTTTGAATAAAACTAAAATCCACAGGGCAAACTAAAAGCGTAAGGGCAAGGTGCTCTTGCAGTTTTCAAATTTGAAAGGAGATTTTATCATGGATCGCAATGCAAAAAACTATAGCGAAAGCAAAGCATCAAACAAAACTCAAAATTCAAAATCAACAAGCTCTACTGGTGCTAGCAACAAACAACCAAACCAATACACCAAAGGTGCGGACCATAAGAGCGCAAAAAATACCACTAACAAAGATTGCAAATAACCTAACGGAAAACTGTTAGAAAATTTTGCAAATAAAAAACACACTATTTTCTCTACATCTTATTGATGAAAGTAAATAGTGTGTTTTGTTTTTTTAAATAATATTTAAAACATATTTATTCTGGTGTAAAATCACGCCAGATAATTTCAAAAAGTTCTTCTAAACGTTCCACTTGCCCTGTTAAATACAACCAACCTAAAAGGCATTCAAAACCAGTTGATGCTCGGTACTCCTCGGCTGTTGCATTTTTGGAAACACTTGCTTTTGTGGCATTGCGCCCACGTTTAAAATACGAAATTTCTTCTTCTGATAGGGTATCCTCTAACAACTTAAACTCTCTATGCTGTGCACGCGCACTAACATATTTAACTTTAACAACGTTTAATTTGCCTGGATGCAAAGTGGTTGTTTCTACTAAGCGCTGACGAACCAAAAGTTCAAGCACACCATCGCCAACAAAGGCAAGGTTTAAAGGGTTCAACATACGCACTTCTTTTTCTTGCATTGTGCCTCCTACTAGAAGATATAATCAAACTGATAATCACCAATTAAAACAGTGTCGTTTTCTTCAACTCCACGTTTTACAAGTTCCTCAAACACACCGCTTTGCTCAAGCTGTGTTTGGAAGTATTGCAAGCTTTCGTAATCGTCAACATTGCTGCCTTCCAATATGCGTTCAAGCCAAGGTGCTTCAACAATCCAGCTATGATTATCGCCTTTTGTAATATTAAACCCACGTGAATGTAAAGGATTTTTCGCTGGTTTTACATACTCTACTGCAAAAGTTTCCATTTTTGGTATATCTTTTAAATGTTCCCAAAGTAAAGCTGGTAGCTCTTTTACACCTTGCATAGTAGCCGCAGAAATTAAGCGGAAGATATAACCTTTACCCTCAACATAATTTTTAAATTCTTCTACTTGTTCTTCAGTTGCTATATCAGCTTTATTACCAACAACCAATTGTGGGCGCTCTGAAAGCATTGGGCTAAATGCTTTTAATTCACTGTTGATTTTTTCAAAATCATCTATTGGGTCACGGTATTCGCTACCAGAAATATCAACAACATGTAAAAGCAAACGGCAACGTTCAACGTGGCGTAAAAAATCATGGCCAAGGCCTATGCCCTCGCTGGCACCCTCTATAAGGCCAGGGATATCAGCGCAAACAAAGCTTGTTTCACCACCAACAGAAACCACACCTAAAGTTGGCACCAATGTTGTAAAGTGATAGTTTGCAATTTTTGGTTTTGCCGCTGAGATTGTGCTAATCAAAGTTGATTTACCAACATTAGGAAACCCAATAAAGCCAACGTCTGCAATAAGTTTTAGCTCTAGCACAACTTTAATTGCCTCGCCAGGCATACCTGGTTTTGCAAATTTTGGTATTTGCCTAGTTGGCGTTGCAAAGTGTTGGTTACCAAAACCGCCACGACCGCCACGGCAAATACGCACTGTTTCCTCGTTTGAGATATCAGCTATAACAAGGCCGCTTTCAGCATCCTTGATAACTGTGCCTATTGGCACACGTATAATTGTATGTGGGGCATTTTTACCGTGGCAATTTCTGCCCATGCCTTTTTCGCCATCTTCGGCTATATATTTTTTCTTGTAGCGGAAATCAAGCAATGTTGAAAGGTTTGTGTCACCTTTAAACAAAATATCACCGCCACGACCGCCGTCGCCACCATCTGGGCCACCAGCTGCAACAAATTTTTCACGATGGAAGTTAACTGCGCCATCGCCACCCTTGCCTGCACGCAAGGATATAGTTGCTATATCTATAAAATTGGTTTGTACTGCCATTTTAAAACCTTTCTGATTTTTAAACGAAAAAGCTGAGCCATAGGCCCAGCTTTTCAGTTCTGTCTATAATAGCGGGCAGAAATTACTGTTTAACACTGCATTTCTTGCCAGTTTTGCCTCTACGCTCGAAACGAACTATGCCGTCTACTAAAGCGAAAAGAGTGTCATCGCTACCGATGCCAACGTTGTCACCTGGATGAATGTGTGTGCCACGTTGACGAACTAAAATGTTGCCAGCTACAACAGCTTGGCCATCTGCGCGTTTTACGCCTAAACGTTTAGAGGCGGAATCACGACCGTTTTTTGTACTACCTACACCTTTTTTATGTGCCATTGTTTAAACCCTCCCTTAAGCTTTGATTGCAGTGATCTCAACCTTAGTATAAGGTTGACGGTGACCCATGCGGCGTGCGCTGCCCTTTTTAGGGCGGTAAGTGATGATGTTAAGTTTTTTGCCTTTGCCGTTTTTAACAACTTTAGCTTCAACGCTTGCGCCATCTACTACTGGAGTGCCAACTTTGACAGCACCTTCTTCGCCTACTGCAAGAACTTGATCAAAAGTTACTGTGCTATCAGCTTCTACATTTAGCTTTTCGATGAAAAGCTCGGTGCCTACTTCTACACGGTACTGTTTACCGCCTGTGATGATAATTGCGTACATTATATTCATTCCTTTTTGTTCGTACTCGCTGATTGTAAGGGCAGGTTTACCTTAAACCTTTCAAAAGCCCACACCATGCGGCTTAAATATTATAGCAAAAACCAAAGCACAATGCAAGCTTTTTTTAAAAAAATATTTTTGTATAGTTGTTTTTTGTAGCAAGCGTTTAAATTTCACCTTTATGCTCTCTTGCTAAAAAATAATTATTTTATGTTAAATATTAAAATGTTAAATAATAATTATTAGCTATTATTCCATTGTTTTTTTTGCAAAACGTGATACAATTAATATATATACATTAAAACGCAAGAAAATTGTCAATAAATACAGTAAAAACACACTATTTTAGTTGATTTGCGATGTATTTACACATAGCACTGCTGAAGTGTGAGGTAAAATATGGCTAACGATAAATTCAATTTAAACTCTTTAACAGATTTTCACAACATTGTAAATGCTGCACCCACAGGATTAATATTATTTAATGAAAATTTTAAACCTACATGGTGCAACCAAAGAGTTTTAGATTTTTTAAATTTAAAAGACATCAATGATTTTATAGAAAAATTTGATACACTTTCACCAGCTTACCAGCCCAATGGTAGGTTATCAAGCGAGCTACAAACCGAGTATACTGCCAAAGCAATTTCAGATAATGCTCACCTATTTAATTGGCTATGCGTTGATAAAACTGGTAAGGAATTTCCGCTAGAGGTCAAACTTGCAAAAACCACCTTAAATGATGAGGTATGTCTTGTTGCATATTTACGAGATTTAAGTAACGAATTTATTGACGAAGATGATAAAAATGAATACGAGGAATTCTTTTTAAATAAAATTTCTGATAAAGTATTGCTTCATACCTTATCGAGTTTAAGCAACGAATGGTTTTTTGCGCTTGACATACGCACATCAATTATACAATACTACGGTAAAATAATCGAAGAAACTTCAAACAATACTAATGTTTCGCTTAATATTGATGATACCATAAATTTAGTACAAGTACACCCACAGGATAAAAAACTATATACCAAGTTAGTAACTAACATGAAAAACGGTATATATGAAGATATAGATATACGTTATTTGCAAAACGATGGTGAATACCATTATTTTAAAACTATTTATCAAACACTTTTTAACCACGACAAAGAACCTATTTTTGTTTTAGGTAAAGGTATTGATGTTACTGAACAAAAACTATTTGAAGAAAAATCTCAACTGGATTTGCTAACTCAATGTTACAATAAAATAACTGCTGAAAATATGGTTACAAAAAAGCTGTTAAGCTCAAACGAAACTAGGCATGCTTTATTTATAATTGATATTGATAATTTTAAAGCTATAAATGATAATTTAGGACATTTTTTTGGCGATGAAGTACTTAAAGAAGTTGCAAATAACTTAAAACAATCGTTTAGAACACAAGACGTAATTGCCCGCATTGGTGGCGATGAATTTATAGTGTTTTTTGAAAATTCAACCAGTAAAAAACTACTTGAACAAAAAGCAAAACTCATTGCTAAAGCATTTAGTAAAACTTACTCTGGCGCAGATAAAGATTATAAAATTTCTGGAAGTATAGGTATTGCCTGTTACCCTGTAAATGGCAAAACTTACGATGAGTTATATAAAGCAGCCGACAAAGCTCTTTACCAAGCAAAAATGCAAGGCAAGGACCAATACGTTTTTTTTGATGAATCATTAACAGATGGTTCTTTTAGAAATTTAACTAAACTTGAAAACGCAGACAGAATGGCTAGCGCATATTTTGATTATGATTTAATATCCTCAGCTTTTAACATACTTTATGAAAACCAAGGCGATAGTTGTTCAATTAATAAAGCACTTAAATTTATTGGCCAAAAATATCATGCAGATAGATGCTATATACATGAATCTTTTGATAAAGGCAAAACGTACAATAACACCTATGAATGGTGCCGTACAGGCATTAACAGCGAGCTTGCTAACATGCAAAACTGCACCCGTGCTTTTTATCAAGAATTATTTGATTTTTCACATAATGGTGTAATCTATTCAAATGACATTAACGTATTTTTTATCGGCAAATACAAACTTGCCGCTAAGACTGCAAGCGATTTAGGCGTAGTATCTTTTTTACATGCACAAGTAATAAAAGATGATTATGTTTCGTTTTTTATAGGCCTAGACGATTGTACTAAACCTAGGGTTTGGAAGGAGCGAGAAATAAACAGCCTACAATATATATCAAAAATGATATCAATTATACGTCAACAAGAGCATCTGCGTAGTGAAATCAGCACTTTATCAGAGTATAATGAATTTTCTGCGTTAGTTGCTGATAATTCTGATGGACTCGTGTATGTAGCCGACCCGATTACTCATGAACTTGAATATCTTAATAAGGTAACAATAGAAGCTTTTGGTAACATTAAAGAGAATGAATGGAAAGGTAAAAAGTGCTATAAGGTGCTTCAAGGTAAAGATGCACCTTGTGAATTTTGTACAAATCATTTATTAAATGAACATTCTTTCTATGAATGGACCTATACTAATGAGGTATTAAATAAGACTT
>CAYJJL010000090.1:0-8289 GCA_964370455.1 uncultured Faecalibacterium sp. | reverse complement strand
GCGGTGCTTGTGCGGTTGTATCAATGCTTATTGGTTGCACAGTATTTAGCAAAAACCAATATAGATTTGTTTTACACATATAAGGAGGCGAGGTAAATGGAGCCTATTATTCAAGTTAAAAATGTTTCCATGCGCTTTAACCTTGCCAGTGAAAAGCACGAAAGCATGAAAGAATATTTTATTGCGCTTATGCAAAGGCGTTTGCATTACCATGAGTTTTTTGCGCTAAAAGATATTACATTAGATATACAACCAGGCGATTTTTATGGCCTCGTTGGTTTAAATGGCAGTGGTAAATCAACTTTATTAAAAGTTATTGCTGGTGTTTATAAACCAAGCACAGGTTACGTTAGGGTTAACGGCAACATTGCACCATTAATTGAGCTTGGTGCAGGTTTTGATATGGATTTAACTGCTAGAGAAAATATATATTTAAATGGTACAGTTTTGGGTTTTTCACCAAAATATCTTGATGAAAAATTTGATGATATTGTTTCCTTTAGCGAGCTTGAAGAGTTTTTAGATGTACCACTAAAAAATTACTCCTCAGGCATGGTTGCTCGTATAGCTTTTGCTATTGCAACTATAACAAAACCAGATATTTTAATAGCTGATGAAATTTTATCCGTTGGTGATTTTTTATTTCAGCAAAAATGCGAAGCACGCATGAAAGAATTATTAGATGGCGGCACAACAGTTATTTTTGTTTCACACTCAATTGAACAAGTTGAGCGTATGTGCAACAAAGTTGCGTGGATTAGCCACGGCCATTTAAAAATGAATGGTGATGTAAAAACTGTTTGCGATGCTTATAAATTAGCACAGCGTGACGAAGAATAATACTTAAAACAGCCCAACAAGGTTAACTTTGTCGGGTTGTTTTTGTAAAAAGAATTTTACTTTTAAAATAAAAATTTAATTAATTGTAATTATTAACTCCAGTAAAAAGGTAGGTGAGAATATGTCAGAACAAACAAAAAATGCAGATGTGGCACAGCAGGATAGCCCAAAAGGCATGCTTAAACGTTTGACAAACCCAAAGCATTTTTTTGCTCTTATTAAACGTTTTTGGAATACTCTTTGCATAGAAGGTGCAGAGCAACTTTGGCGTGATATAGTTTTTAGGGTAGCACTGGCATTTCACCGTGATTTGTGGCAACATAGGGCAGATATACCAACACGCCGCCAATTAAAAAATCAGCGTAACGCACCTATCAACGCTGGTAAAATAAGTGTAATTGTGCCACTATACAACACACCTATGCTTTTTTTGAAACAGCTTATGGCTAGTGTTTTAAAGCAAACATACCAAAATTGGGAGCTTTGCCTTGTTAATGCTTCAAGCTCAGGGCATGGTGAAGTTGAGCGTTATTGTTTGAGTATAGCCAAAAAAGATGCACGTGTTAAGTATAAAAAACTTGTAGAAAATAAAGGCATTGCTGAAAATACAAACGCTGGCTTTGCAATGGCAACAGGTGATTTTTTAACGCTTTTAGATCACGATGATTTACTTTACCAAAATGCGCTTTATGAAGTAGCGAAAGAAATTTTAGAACATAAAGCAGAAATGGTATACAGCGATGAAATTGTGCTTTCAGCAAATTTGAAGGAGCTAGGTGGCTACCACTTTAAACCAGATTACGCACCTGATTTTTTAAACTCTTGTAACTATATAACGCATTTGTGCGTGTTTTCACGCGAGCTATTTGAAAAAGCTGGCGGTAAACAAAATGCAATTTACGATGGCGCACAAGATTATGATTTAATCTTGCGTTTAACTGAAAATTTAACCTCACCAAAGCACATACGCCACATACCAAAAGTACTATACATTTGGCGTGCAGCGGCTGGTTCAACGGCTGAAAATTTGGTTGAAGCAAAACCATATGCAATAAAAGCAGGCGAACTTGCAATTAGTGATCACCTTGCGCGCATTGGGCGTTTGGCAACAGTTACAGCAATTAAAGAAGCACCAGGCGCATATAGGGTGCATTATGCATTAACAAGTACACCTAAAATAAGCGTAATTATACCAAATAAAGACCATACAGATGATTTAGAGCGTTGCCTTTCGAGTTTATACACAAATGCTGGGCTTTCAAATTTTGAGGTAATAGTTGCGGAAAATAACTCAACTGACCCAAAAACTGAAATTTACTATGAGCAAATGCTCAAAAAATATGAAAACTGCAAATTAGTGCGCTATCAAGGTGCATTTAATTTTTCAGCGATAAATAATTTAGCTCGCAAAAGCGCAACAGGTGAGTATTTGTTATTGTTAAATAATGATATAGAGATTATCAGCGAGGGCTTTTTGCGTGAGATGCTAACATACGCACAGCGTGATGACGTAGGTGCAGTTGGCGCAAAATTATATTACCCAGATGACACAATACAACACGGTGGCGTAATTTTAGGCATTAATGGTAGTGCGGGGCATAGCCATAAAAGCCACCCTCGTGATGCGGTGGGCGATATTTATCGCCTTGTTACACCGCAAAACTATATGGCGGTTACAGGTGCATGCCTAATGTTAAAAGCTAAACTTTATGACGAAGCCGGTGGTTTGTGCGAGGGCGATTTTGCAGTTGCATATAATGATATTGATTTATGCTTAAAGTTGTATGAAAAAGGTTATTTAAACGTATTTACCCCATATGCACAGGCATACCATTACGAAAGCAAAAGTAGAGGGCTTGATACTAATAGCGAAAATGCAAAACGCTACGAGCGTGAAAAAACAGCGTTTCAAAATGCGTGGGGGAAATACCTGCCAGAAGGTGCAGACCCTTACTATAACGTGCATTTCAACAACCTTTTTGAAAACTTTGGCTTAAAGTAAAAAACAGTGCGTGCCTATAAATGTAAGCTAACAAATTAAAAATATCAAATTAGTTTTAATTAATTGTATTTAAAGCAATTGCTTTAGATACACATAATAAGGCATGTATTTCACATTTTTGATTTAAAAATAAATTTAAAAGGATTTTCCATGAATTTGAAAATAAAACGTATTAAAGAACTTTTTGGTTATGCAATAACACTAACTAAAGAAATAGGCTTTACAGGCATGTTCTGCCGTGGCATGGCTTTTATTCGCCGACGCTTTTTTGGTAAAAAAGCACCCTACTTGCCTACTAAAGCAGTGCTAGAAGCTCAACGCCAAGAGGCAAAGCAATGGCAAAATACTACAAAGCCAGTTATTAGCATATTAACGCCACTTTACAATACACAGCCTGATATGTTGCGTGAGTTTTTAAATTCGTTGCAAACACAAACAGCACCAAACTGGCAAGCGTGCCTTGCTGATGCCTCAGATACCGCCCATACTGCGGTTGGGCAAATTGTGGCTGAATATGTGGCAAAAGATAAACGCTTTACATATGTTAAAATACAAAACGATGGCATTGCACAAAATACAAATGCCGCCGCAAAACTTGCAACAGGCGAATATTTAGCACTAGCTGACCACGATGATATACTTGCGCCACATGCAATTTATGCTGTTACAAAAGCTATTGAAACACAGCGCAATAATGGCGCAAATGATGAGTTTTTTTACAGCGATGAAGCATTGTTTACAAAAAATATTGAGCGCCCAATAGTAGGGCATTTTAAACCAGATTACGCGCAGGATTATCTACTTGCGTGCAATTATATTTGCCATTTAGCGGTTTTTAAAAAATCTATATTTGAAAAAATAGGTGGCGAGCGTAAAATTTGTGATGGCAGCCAAGATTTCGATTTGTTTTTGCGTATTTTAGAGCATACAAAAACAGCTGTGCATATACCACAGGTTTTGTATTACTGGCGTGTGCATGAGGCATCAACAAGTGGCGGTGTGGGTGCAAAACCATATGTAGCAACTGCCGCAAAAACGGCATTGAGCGAGTATGTAGCAAATAAAGGCCAAAAGGCTGAAATTTGTGATGGTTTGTTTCCAAGCACATATAGGGTTAAATGGGCTATTGATGGTGAGCCGAAAGTTAGCATGCTTATACCTAACAAAGACCATATAGACGATTTAAAACTTTGTATAGAGAGCATTTATAGTGAAACCACGTGGAAGAACTTTGAAATTATAGTTATAGAAAACAACTCGACTGAAAAAACAACTTTTGCCTATTACGATGAAATTCAAAAAACATATGCAAATTGTAAAGTAGTTTATTATGAGGGTGGGTTTAATTTTTCAGCAATAAATAATTTTGGGCGTAAAAGCGCAACAGGTGATTATTTATTACTATTAAATAATGATGTTGAAATTAAAAATGGCGATGGCGAGTGGCTTGAGGAAATGTTGCGACAATGTGCACGTAAAGATGGTGCAGCAATTTGTGGCGCAATGTTGTATTATCCAGATGATACCATGCAACACGCTGGTATAATAACAGGCCTTGGCGGTTACGCTGGGCATAGCCATAAATATGGCAAAAAAGGCGGTAGCGGTTATATGTTCCGTGCGGCAACTGTGCAAAATTTTTCAGCTGTAACGGCGGCTTGTTTGCTAGTTAAAGCAACTGTTTATGATGAAATGAACGGCCTTGATGAAAAATTTACTGTCGCCTTTAACGATGTTGATTTTTGCTTGCGTGTGCGTAATGCTGGTTACAAAATTATTTGGACACCATATGCAAAACTCACACATTACGAAAGCAAAAGCCGTGGTGGCGATGATAAAGATGCAGCTAAAAAAGCACGTTTTAATGGTGAGCAAGCTCGCCTTTATGAGGTACATACAAGAGAGAGCATATTAAATGACCCATTTTATAACCCTAGCTTAACTAAGGATAGAGAAGATTTTAGCCAAAGCGATGATTTAAGAAACCTAAAAGGTTAATTACTAGAAAGGAAAAGTACGCATGCGCTTGCACCCTATAAAACATTTTAATACAATAACCTCACATAAATTTAGGGTTATGCGCTATTGCTTTGCGTGTGGGCTTTACCTACAAGGTTTATGCCATGATATGAGCAAGTATACACCAACGGAGTTTTATATAGGCATGAAATACTATAAAGGCACATATAGCCCAAATGATGCAGAGCGTAAAGCAAGGGGGTATTCCTCGGCATGGCTACACCATAAAGGCCATAACAAACATCATTTAGAATATTGGATAGACTATAACCCAAAAGGTGAGTTTCCGCTTGCTGGTATGGAAATGCCACTAAAATATGTTTGTGAAATGGTTTGTGACCGCATAGCCGCTAGTGAAATTTATTTAAAAGATAACTACACAAATGCATCAGCGTATGAATATTACGACAGAGGGCGCAACCATTTAATTTTGCATGAAAAAACACGTGAATTGCTAGAAAAACTTTTGATAATGGTGCGTGATGAAGGCAAAGAGCAAACTTTTAAATATATGAAACAACTATTAAAGCAAAAGTAATAAAAAAACACAAAAACGCAACTATATAGATAGTATATAGTTGCGTTTTTTTATTGCCAAATTTTATCGGTGGTTTAATATTGCTCAAAACAACGTAATTAGCATAAAAAATACGTTAAACTGAAAAAATGTATTTTTAATTAAGCAATTTTTAAAACACTATTGACATTTTGTTAACATTGTTGTATATTATGTTAGAGTTAGCGTAAGCTAATTTAATTTGCTGTGCTTATCTACAGCGTTTTTTTATTTTAACTAGTTAGCGTTTGCTAATTTTCGCTTTTTTAATCAAAATATATGTGTAAAATTACAATTGGGCTAAATTTAGTAAAATTAAAATCCCAAACACAATAAAAAAATAAAATTTATTTGGCAGTAAAAAGGAGTTAACAATGGGTTGTCTATACACAAGCGAAAACAATAAAAATTGTTTAGTAAAAAAAGTACCTAGCGTGCCATTATTGGAATCATTAGGTGTTTTTGAAGGCGCAAAGATTTTTAAAAAAGGTACATTTAAACAAGGTGGGCCAGTGCTAGTTGTGATTGGTTCAAGAGAAGTAGCTATAGGTAAAGATTACGCAAGTTTAATTGAAGTAACAAGTGTTGAGGATTAAAATAATGAGTGAAAAAGAACTGGAAATAAAAGACGAAAAAATTGAAAAATTAGATAATAAAATACTGTTAATTGGCAACCCAAACGTTGGCAAATCTGTTATTTTTTCAGCGCTAACTAACATACATGTAATGAGCTCAAACTATGCAGGTACAACAGTTGGTTATACAAGTGCAAAAATAAATATAGAGGGCAACGATTTTACGCTTATAGATGTACCAGGTACATACTCGCTAAGCGCTACCTCTCCAGCGGAGTTAGTTGCGGTTAATTTTGTTAAATCTGGCGCAAAAGCGGCAATTTGTGTTTTAGATGCCACTAACCTTACACGTAACTTAAACTTAGCGTTTGAGCTTATGCAATATGATATACCTGTAGTTTTTTCGCTAAACTTAATGGATATAGCACAAAGAAAAGGCATTAAAATAGCAACACAACTTTTAAGCGCAGAACTAGGCGCACCTGTTATTGAAACAGTAGCGGTTAAACAAACTGGCTTAGAAGAGCTTAAAAAGACAGTTTTAGAAGTTATCCAAAACAAAAAAAGTGGTTCTTGCGCTAATTGTGCAAAGTGTAAATGTGCACAACAAGGCGAAGCAAAAACACAAAAAGAAATTTGGCAAAAATCTGAAGAAATTATCAAAAAATGTGTTACTAACACAAAAGAGGAATTATCCTTTTTAGATAAACTCGGCGAAAACATGGTTAAACCTTGGCCAGGCGCACCAATAGCGGTTGTTATTATGGTTGCGGCACTAGCCATAGTTGTTTTTGGTGGTAAAGCGCTAAGAGCAGTTGTATTTACACCACTTGTAAATGTTATAATAGGCTTTTTTGTTGATTTAATTAGTAGTTTTGGACTACCTACAATAATTAACAATATTTTAGTAGGTGAGTACGGCATATTTGTAATCGGTTTTGAATGGCCATTTGGTTTGATTTTACCATATGTTACACTTTTTTATGTGGTTTTCACTTTCCTAGAGGATTGCGGATTTTTACCAAGGGTTGCAGTTTTATTTGATAACATAATGCGCAAAATGGGCGTACAAGGTGGCAGTTTAATTAGCCTTATCATGGGTTATGGTTGTGCTGTACCTGCAATTATAGGCACACGTACAGCAACAACTAACAAAGAACGTATCATGATAACATCAATGGTGTGTTTTGCTGTGCCTTGCATTTCGCAATCTGGTGCTTTGATAGGCTTACTTGGCGAACAATCCTTTTTACTATTGTTATTAATATTTGTGGTATCTTTTGTGGTTATATTTGTAGTTGGCCTTGTAACAGGCAAAATGCTAAAAGGTAAAGTTGACCCTATTATTATAGAGGTGCCAAACCTATTACTACCTGAGAAAAAAGCCTACGGCAAAAAACTTATGATTAGATTAAAAGGCTTTTTACTAGAGGCCGAAGGCCCAATGTTAGTTGCTGTTGTTATTGCAGCGGTTTTTGTTGAGGCTGGCATTTTAAACAGCTTTGCTACTTTTATCGAACCAGTTGTTTCTGGCATGTTGGGCTTACCAAAAGAGGCTTCACTATTTTTACTTTTAGGTGTTATTAGGCGCGAAATGGCCGTTGCACCACTTTTAGACATGAATCTTAACTCATTACAATTATTTGTGGGCTGTGTCGTTGCACTTTTATATGTACCTTGCATATCTGTTTTGGGTGTTATTTCAAGAGAATTTAATGCTAAAGTTTCAGTGCTTATAGGTGTTTCAACATTTGTATCTGCAATTTTACTTGGCTCAGCTATCAATTTAATTGGAGGTTTATTTATTTAATATAAAAAGGTTAGTTGTATTAAATAATAAAAAATAAGAATAAAAGAATAAGGAAGTAATTGTATGAATTTTCAATTTGTTAATCCTACAAAAAATTTGGAAAATGTAATGCGCAAAACAAAGTTTTTCCAAAATGTGATTTTAGCATACTATAAACCAATTGTTGAAAAAGAAGTGCGTTTATCAGATGCTAGATATTCAGATAAAATTTTATGTGTTGGCGGTGGATACTTTCCATGCACTGCGATTTTATTTCATAAACTAACTGGCGCAACAGTAACAGTTATAGATAACGATAAAGGCGCAATAGAAAAATCAACAGAACTAATAGAAAGCTTAGGCCTTAAAAATAAGGTTATAGTTAAATATTCAGATGGTGTTGATGTTTCTGGCGAAGCTTTTGATGTTATACATATTGCAATGCAAATTTCACCTAAGGAAACAGTTTTTAAACGCATACACTCAACAATGCGTAAGGAATCTAAAA
>CAYJJL010000089.1:7887-8301 GCA_964370455.1 uncultured Faecalibacterium sp. | reverse complement strand
TTTGTTTTTTGCAACGGAAATTACCTTTTGTTACAACTTGCCAGTCATTTCAACACTTGCGGCTACACTTTGCTTTAGTATAAATTATTTTGGGGTAAAAACACTATTTATCGGTATTTTAAGTTATAATTCGAACCTGCAAATAACGGAGTTTCTCGCAGATATCAACAACCGCATGTTAGTGTTAACCTTATCGTTTGCCCTACTCTCAGGTTATATAACTATAAGTAGCCAAATTTTAATCCATAAAGTTGTAAAATATTTATTTGCAGATATCAAAAGCTTAAAGCTGTGTTGGGTTTTACTAGGTGCTGTTTTAATTCATCAAGGTTTTTCGCTACCAACTTTATACGTTAACGTACCAGAGCCTTACTTTAACAGCATTTACCAAATACGCACAAGTTTAGTTTCGTT
>CAYJJL010000089.1:0-7877 GCA_964370455.1 uncultured Faecalibacterium sp. | reverse complement strand
ATGTTTTGTTATAATAATGGTGGCAGTGTTTATTTACTCAAGGCTACGCCAAGCGTCAATTACTTACACGGATACATCTGTTGAAATACAAACAGATAATATAGCTATACATAAACTTGAAAAAGAAGTTATAACAGATTTTTTCACAGGTTTTTTTATACGAAGCATTGCTATTGAAAAATTAGATAATCTACTTATTACAAAACAATATTGCTATGTTTTGTTTATCGATTTAGACGGCTTAAAATATGTTAATGATAACTTTGGACATGAAGAGGGCGATATTTATATAAAAACCTCCGCTAACTTTATTAAAGATATTTTTGCAGATGATACTATATCACGCATTGGCGGAGATGAGTTTTTAATAATAGGCAATTCTAAAGCACCTAAAGTTAAAGACAAAGTGCAAAAATGCTACGATAGTGTTTTAAATATACAAAAGGACTACGCCACATCTATAAGCTACGGCTTTGTGGAAGTTGATGAAAACAATACGCTCTCGCATGATGAGCTGATTGAGCGTGCAGATAAACAAATGTACGCATTTAAAAAAGCAAGGCAAAAGGAAAGAAAATCACGAAAAATTTAAAATAATTAGTATTATATAGAGCTTAAAAATACATAAACTCTGCCTGTGCAATAATTTGCTATGGCAGGGTTTTTATTAGTTTTACTGTTCTTTTTATCCAGTGGCACTTTGAGTGTTTTGAGGCGAGGTCGGATAATACTTGTTCGCTTAAACAGTATAAAAACTAACCTTTAGTAAGAACTTGCTATAATCATACGATATTTAACTAAAAAATGCTACAATTAGCACGCAGACATGATATAATATATATTGTATTAACATACAGTAGTTACAACAAATTAATGAAAGCGTGCTAATAATTTTAGCTCTTTTATACGCACACTAAAAACGAAATGAGGTTAAATATGATGAGTAAAAAGTTTTTAATTGTTTTAAGTTTTACTGCAATGTTACTTTTAACAGCGTGCACAGATACTGTTAGCGTGCCAAGTTCCTCCGAAACTCCACCCATAAGCAGCGAAAGCACTCAAGTTATAGGTGTTGAATTTAACGATAGGCAATATAATGAAAACAAAGTTGTCGAGGTACCTACATTTATTGGCACATCAAAAGAGATAACTGCAATGAACAACTATGTTGTAACTACAATTGCCGAGTTTAACAAAACTGTGCCTGAAGATAAAGGTTATGAAATATACTCCTCCCCTGTTAGCAGTGATAAATACGTGCAAGTGCTTACACAATATAGCTACTACGAAAACGATGTTAATGTTAAAAACCTTATCACCGTAAACTATGATGTAGCAGCTGATGACTACATAACACTTGATGATGTATTTAGTAATGGTGTGCATGACGTTGGTGCGATTTTAACCGATGCAAGTGCAGCGCTTGAAACCATGAGCGAAAATGTAACTGTTATAGGTGTTGAAATTTTAGGCTTTTTTATAAATGAAACTTCTGGCGAGGATATACTTGAGTTTTACATAAAAATGGATGTAGAAGGCGCTGACTCTGAAAAATGGACAGATATATTTAAGTACACACCAAACACAGGTGTTTTAGATTTTATTGATTGGCAAATGATAATAGAGCCTCAAATAGTAGATAAATATGACCCTGAACTAATTGCAAACAAAATAGCGAACGAAATAGCAAACAGTGTAAACTACGGCACCTTAATAGCTAATTTTACAAGTGGAAATGCAAATTATGAAATGGATGATATACAATCGCATATGTTTGAGTATCAAGGCGATTTAACAGTAGAGCTTATAGCGCAAGAATTAAGCGAGCTTACAGGGCTTGTTTTTGCAATTAATAGCGCCACTGTTGACGGCAACGCTGCATATGTAGATTGGAGCATGGACACAACAATACTTATACCTTGGCACGATGGCATAGCAGGATACAACGGTTTTGAGTTTAAAGATGAATATTTGTTTGAAGACCACACTGCGCTTTGTTGGTTTATGCTTGATAGCTTAAATGATTCGATTATTTTAAACCTAGAAGTACCCTTAGTGTACTATACTATGGATGGTGGCAACGATTTAGTAGTGCCAGAAATGCCAGACCTTGCGATATTTAGCGCTGATATACCATATACAAGCAGTGCGTTTTATTATGCACACGGCACAGATGAAAAACCAACAAGTTTTGATTTAACAAAAGGTACATGGCGCTTAGATGGCGATAATAGCACAGCTTATTTTATAATGGATGGCACAGGCTTAGTTGATGCATATTATGCAAGTGGCTCTCACGAATACAGCGCCTACCTTGAAGTTGGTTATGGTGGTTTAAGTGGCTTTACGGTTTTTGAAGTTTATAATAACAATGGTGAGCTAATTAATGAAATGTGGTTTGAGTATGAGGATTCCTTTTATTGGGGCGAACCACATAAAAACTTAAATTTTATTAAGGATTAAAAGTTAAGTAGTATAGTGTTTTTTTAAAGTAAATTTAAAAAGTAGCTATTTGCAAGTTATAAAAAAAGCATATCCCAAACATGTTTTGTTTAGGGTATGCTTTTTGATTTAGCTATTAATAATTCAAGTATTTTTTAAAAAACAATCATATGGTGCAGTTTTATCAAAAGGTGCTTTTTTGCTACCTTTAGCTACTTGTGTTATGTGTGCAAAAGCTTTTTCTAATTTTTGCGAACCATTGTGCGAGGTATAAACCTCAATAGAATTATCTGTTAGTATGCCTTTTAATCTCATTAAAGACGAAATATTTTCGCTTGTATCCATGTTATAAAAATCAAAAAAACAATAACCACCGTTTTCATTTGTGGCAATGCTATCACCAGTAAAAAAATATTTATCATCTACTAAATAACAGCTATGCCCTCTTGTGTGCCCAGGTGTGTGAAAACACTCTACTTTTATGCCGTTTATATCAATAACTTCTCTGTCTTTAATTTTAGTATAGTTGCCGCTGTATACAACTGGGTTTTTCAATTTTAAAAATGCAACAGTAAAGCGTTTTTCGTTGCCTAGTATCATATCTTCTTCAAGTTCGTGCAAATATACTTTTGCGTTTGGCGCAAATTTATTTTCAGAAAGTAAACCGCCTGCGTGGTCTATATCTGCATGAGTAATAAAAACTGAATGAACGTTTTCATTTTTAATATTAATTTTTGCAAGCTCACTTAATAAATCGGCATTATCTTTATAGCCAGTGTCTATTGCAATAGTAGTATTGTTTTTAGTATATAGCCAAAAATTAACATCATCTTGCCTTACGCAGCTTAAATGCTCATTGCAGTGCGAGGTGTTTAGGGGGTTAATTATACCTGTGCCTTTAAGTTTATAGGGTTTTATTTTATCCTGAAATAATGTTATTAAACTCATTTTTACCTCTTAATTATAACGCATAAAAAACATAGTGATATCTTCATCAGACATACGTTTTTGTATTGTCATACCGCATTTTTCGTACTTTTTTGCTTTTATTAAAGCATCAGTATCAAGCACGCAAGGTATGTTTTTTTGTTTAGCTAAATTAAATGGCTCGGCTAAAAGCGTTTTCATGTGCCCTTTACCTTGAAAATCCTTTAGCACTACAAGCATAAAAATCGCTATGTAATCTTTTTCCGCTTTTAACGATTCCTCATAGCCTTGCCACCCTTTTAAAGCTTTAAGTAAGTTTAAAAGCGAGCTAAATTTTATTCTGGTTAATAGTTTAAACAGCATCTCATATTGATATTTTAAGGCAGGTTTATTATTTTTACCCCAATAGGCTACAAAACCCTCGTACTGCTCAGAGGTGCTATAAAGGCAGCCGCTATTATAGCATATTTCAGTTAGTATTGTAAAATACTCAATGCCATCTTTAAGGTCAAAACCTTTTATTAAAACACCTGGTTCGCCCATAAACGCTTCGCCTATTGATTTGCCTATTAAAGCCAGTTGGTTTTTTTCGATGTTTTGTACTTTTATCATAACATTTACTCCTTTTGCAAATTTTAAAATAATAGTTCAATTTAAGCGGTGCTTGTTTATACAATATTTTAGTTAAATAAGCGGAGTTAGCTTTAGCTAATTTGATTGTATCACCTTTTGGCAAAATATTCAATGTTAAATTATGAGAAAAATAAAAAAACGCTGAACCAAAACTAATTGGTCCAGCGGCACGCTAGCCAGACAAATGTAATCCTAACCTAAGTTAAATTGCACTTGTAGAGCAACTATTATATTAATTCGTTTTATTTTTCTTGTCTATTATTAGGTAAAATGCAGGCATTAGCAGTAAAAAAACCGAAACAGGCCTTTTTAAAGCAAGTTTAGTTATTTTCATTTACATTCTCTTCTGATATATCTTTGTTCGTATTATTTATATCTGTTACTGGCATGCCATGGCGCAAACTTTCTGACCAACTTGTTATAATTACGTCGTTTTCATAAAGGCCATCAAGTATCTCTACATTTTCGTGGTTATACTCACCAAGAGTAACAGCGGTTTGAACAGCTAAACCATCTTCGATTTTATATATATAAATTTTATCTGCTGAAAATTGTAATGCACTGTAAGTGACAATGATGGAATTTTCAACATTACCACGCTCTGCCTCTACTTTTACAGTGGTGTTTAAAGGTAGCTCGCCTATTGTTGCATTAACATCAGCAACAACTACGTATAGTTTAGTTTGAGTGCTAGCTACTGGTGCTATTTCTACAATTGTGCCACTATAAGAGGTGTCGTTAGCATTTACGCTTATGCTTTGCCCTAGTTGAAGCTCGTTTTTAACGCTCTCGCTAACGGAAAATTGCACTTGTAAGTTTTCATGGTCTGAAATGCTACAAGATATTGCAGAGGGTGAAATCATACTACCAACATTAGCGTTCATAAAATCAACAGTTCCGCTTATTGGTGCAGTTATTGTATATTGCTCAATTTGTAATTCTGCCGTTGAAATTCCTACACCTGCTGAGTTTATCGATGCATTGCCTGAATTAGTAGCGGTTGTAACTGTGCTTTGTGCATTTTCGACAGATTGTGATGCATACGAAATTTGGCTGTTAAAACTTTCATACGTTTGCTCTTTGGTTTGTATAGCTTTATCTAAAGCGCTTTGTGCTTGTGTAAGCTGTGCTTGCCAAGCCGTTTGTGCAGCTTGATTTTGCGCAGTAATCTCTACTGTTTTTGCATCAAATGCGAGTTGTTCATCTGCACTTAAGCCTGGTGTACCGTCAAGGTCAAAATCAATTTCAAGTGGTAGGGGTGCATCTATAGGTTTTGCCGAGTTAATGCTATTTAAAGCAGTTTGTGCTTGGTCTACCACTGCCTGAAGCTCTGCATTTGCATTATCTCTTTGAGTTGTAAGTGTGTTTTGGCTAGATTGTGCGGTAATGACACTTCTTTCTGCATTTGTAATAGAAACTTCTGCAGCTGTTTGTGCTTGATTGTAAGTAGCTTGTGCTTTGTCGTAGTTTAGCTGTGCAGCATCATCATTTACTTTAAATAGTGCAGTGCCAGCCTCAACGTAAGTACCAGGGGTAACGTATATTTCCTCAACCACACCTGTTACAGTGGAAAGAACATTTGCAGTATTATTAGAAACTATAGTTCCTGCAAATTCACTGTAAATGGACATATAACCATTATCAAGTTGTAGTGTGTCTACAAGTAAAGCATTACTTTGCATTTGCTCCTCTGCATTTGCTCTTGTATTGTTTGGAATAATAGCTACCACTAGTGCAAGTGTAGCTATAATTGAAGTTACCATAATAACTGTTTTATTTTTCATGTTGTTAATCACCTTTCGTTATTCAGTTTTGATGTTGTGATTATACAAGAGCAAAATAAACTGAACATAAACAAAGCTTGTAATTTTGTTTATGTTCAGTTTATAATTAAAGAGTATTATTAACATAAAATAATAAACCGCTCGAAAGATAAGGAGATTTAAACTATGATTAACATATTAGTGATAGAAGATGATTTATCCATGAGTAAGTTTTTAAAAGCACTACTTATAACAAATGGATATAAAGTATACACGGCGGGAGATGGCATTTTAGCTTGGGATATTATTGAAAGTCAAAGCATAGATTTTATAATTTGCGATATAATGATGCCAAACATGGATGGATTTGAGTTTGTGCAGTCAATAAGAGATGCAAAGTTTGAAATGCCTGTTTTAATGTTAACTGCCAAAACATATATAGGTGATAAAAAGCGAGGTTATTCGGTAGGCTCTGACGATTATATGACAAAACCAGTCGATGATGAAGAGTTGATACTTAAAATAACTGCATTACTGCGTAGGGCAAAAATTAACAAGAGCAAACAAATAACGATAGGTAGTGTGTTGATAGATTATGACAGCTTAACTGTTACCGATAAAAATGAGAGCATTGAGCTACCACCAAAAGAGTTTATGCTTTTGTTTAAGTTACTTTCGTACCCAAACAAAATATTTACAAGGCTACAAATTATGGACGATATTTGGGGAATGGACAGCGAAACAGATGATAACACAATAAATGTGCATGTAAATAGGTTGCGAAAAAAACTTTCTCACATAAAAGAGTTTGAGATTATGACAATAAGAGGGCTTGGATACAAGGCGGTGAAGTATGAATAGAAAATTTAAAATCAATTTTCAGTTAATTTTTACTGTAGGAACATTGTTCATAGCTTTTATGTTTACTATTGTAACTGTCGTTTTAATTTTGGTGACATTGGCAGATTATGATTTGCACCTTGCGATAGAGAGATTGTTATTGTTACCAATTAATAGACCAGGGTTTTCAATGTTGATGTTTGCGTTAATAATATTTATGGCATTTATTGCATATTGGTTTTCAAGCATACAACTTAAACCACTTAGAAAGTTTCAAAAATCAATGGAAGAAGTAGCAAAAGGAGATTTTTCCATACAATTAGACACACCTAAAAATTCTCCAAATGAAATCGTGGAACTTGTACATTCGTTTAATATAATGACAAAAGAGCTTGCAAGCACCGAAATGTTAAAGCAAAATTTTATCAACGATTTTTCACATGAGTTTAAAACGCCTATAGCATCTATAAACGGATTTGCCAATATTTTAATAAAAAACAATTTAACAAACGAGCAAAAATCAGAGTATTTATCTGTAATATCTAACGAATCCGCAAGGCTTGTAAGTTTATCAAAAAACATACTTTTATTAAATAAAGTGGAAAGCCAAGATGTTTTAGTGGATACTGAGCAATATGATATTTCTGAGCAGATACGCCTTTGTATTGTTGCGCTTCAAAATTTGTGGGATAAAAAAGATATTGACTTTGATTTGAACATGGAAGAAATAAGCATAAATGCAAATAAGGAAATGTTAAATCAAGTATGGCTGAACCTTATAGAAAATGCCGTTAAATTTTCAGATGAGAAAGATATAATAATTATTAAATTATACAATAAAGCGGATAAAGTTGTTTTCAGTGTTACTAATTTTGGTAAAGCTATACCGAGCGAAGCACTTGATAAAATATTTGAAAAGTTTTATCAAGCAGATTCATCAAGAAGTACGAAGGGTAACGGCATAGGTCTTTCAATCGTGAAAAAAATTTGTGAGCTACATGGTGGAAAAATAAGCGTTAATAGCTCGCAAGATAATGGCACTACTTTTATGGTGGAGATATAATTTTTTATTTGTATTATTAACATAAACACTCATGGTATTAAGTCGAAATAATCCACCCTTTAGCATACACTAAAGGGTGGATTATGTGCAACGTAAGGTTGCTGGCATGACTGTCCAATATAGATGCAAGACACAATTCGAACTTGAGTTGAACTTGCACTTGATGTTTTGGTAATTGAACTGAATCACTTAATTATATATGAAAGTAG
>CAYJJL010000088.1:2207-8305 GCA_964370455.1 uncultured Faecalibacterium sp. | reverse complement strand
CCTAGAGGTGTTGCAACTAGGTATAAAGTGCCGTGCATAAAATACTCCTTTTTTGTTTAATTTATCCGCTATTGTGCGGTACATTTTTTACCTTTATATTGTTTAGTCCTAATAGGTAAAGTTTTGCCACATATTTATTTTTTATGTTAGGGAAATTACATGAAGTACGTTAACTAAATAAATACTAATTATACACAAACATATTAGCCGCAAGAAAGTATGTAGTGCTAGGAAACAAAACTTTCAACGAAGGAGCGTACATATAGTACGTGACTGAAGTAGAAAGTTGCAGTTGACGACATGCAAACATATTAGCCGCAAGATGATGTGCAGTGCTAGGAAACAAGATAATTCGTGAAGGAGCGTACATAAAGTACGTGACTGAAATGAATTATCGCAGTTGACGACGCATATTACTCACAAACATATTAGCCGCAAGAAAGTATGTAGTGCTAGGAAACAAAACTTTCAACGAAGGAGCGTACATATAGTACGTGACTGAAGTAGAAAGTTGCAGTTGACGACATGCAAACATATTAGCCGCAAGATGATGTGCAGTGCTAGGAAACAAGATAATTCGTGAAGGAGCGTACATAAAGTACGTGACTGAAATGAATTATCGCAGTTGACGACGCAATGTGCATTAGCTTGCGAGCTAATAAGTGGGTTCGCCGTTCTTTATAATTATATCCTGTTCCACTATCAGCCCTACCTTGCGGTTTTTATGCGCTTCGACCAAAAATAACCAGGGCTTTTTTAGGTCTTGGTTTTTTACGAAGGCTAGGCGCTTGGGTTCGAGATTGTGTTTTTTTAGGGTGTCGAAAACTTCGGCTAGGCGTGTGGGGCGGTGGCATAGTATTAAGCGGCCGCCATCTTTTAACCATTTTCGGCTTACGTCACACACGTTGTTTAGGGTACAGGTTTGCTCGTGGCGTGCACGTGCGTGCTCAGTGTTTGAGTGTAGTTTCCCTGATTGTAGTTCAAAATATGGTGGGTTGCATGCTATTAGGTCGTATCGGCCTTGGTTTTGGGGGCGGTAGGTACGTAAATCGGCACAGATTGGGTTTATGTTATGTGCGTTATTTTCGTGTATGGCTTGTTTTAGTTGTTCGTGTGCTATGGGTGAAATTTCAATTGCTGTACACTCGCCTTTGTGGCCTGTATCGTACCAATCGAGGGCAACTATGCCACAACCTGAGCATAAATCTATGCAACGCCAGTTGCGGTGTGGTTTGTAAAAACGTGAGAGCAAAAGCGCATCTGTGCCAAATCTGTGTTCTTTTGAACAAAACACTTTTGTTCCGTTTGAAAGTATTTCTGTGGTATATGCCATGACTCACCTTTATAGAAAAATTATTTGTTCATGCCTGAATAATCATCGTTTGGATCAGGTTTGCGTGGTGGGTGTTTACCGCCTGAGATATATGCGCAATCTTTGGCTTTGTAATATTTTGGGGTTAGGCTTTCCATATTATTGCGTACTTTTAAATAACCTGAAACGGAGTTTACTTCTAAAACAGTTGCGACACCGTCTGGGGTGCGCACAGTACTACCAACTGGTGGATATATGCTGTTTAGATATTCGTAGGCTGATTGTTCGTGCGCTAGGCAACACATTAAACGCCCACAAGCACCACTTATTTTTGTTGGGTTTAGTGATAAACCTTGTTCCTTTGCCATTTTAATTGAAACAGGTTGAAACTCCTGCTGAAAACGGCTACAAGAAAAAGCTTGTCCGCAAACACCTAAACCGCCACGCATTTTACACTCATCACGTACGCCAATTTGGCGTAATTCTATGCGTGTTCTAAATAATCCGGCTAGGTCTTTTACAAGCTCGCGGAAATCTACCCTACCATCTGCTGAAAAGTAAAATAATAGTTTTGAGCGGTCAAACGAAAACTCCGCTTCGATGAGTTTCATTGTTAGGCCGTGTTGTATTATACGTGCCTCGCATTGTTCAAAAGCTGTTTTTTCATCAGCACGGTTTTGCTGCATACGGCGTATGTCGGCACTATCGGCTATGCGTGTTATTGGCTTTACCTCTGACGGTAACATTGTTTGCGCAACACCATGTTCACCTTGCACAACTTCGGCACACTCTGTACCACGTGATGTTGTTACGATAACGTAATCTCCTGCATTTAAATCAAAACCTTTTGCGGTAAAAAAATAAACTTTACCGCCTGGTTTAAAACGCACTGATATAACTTGTTTCATTTTTTCCTCTTATTCTAAACAGTGTTTTTATACCTTTTGTTGTTTTTGTTTGTTATTTTACAAAAAGTATTTTACACTGCAACCTCTCTCAATATATTTTATATGTTAAATCGCTATTTTTTTTGCGATATAATTTTTAACTTGATACGCTCTCTATTGCAAAGTTTGTTAACACTGCTTTTGTGTTTACGTTAGAGTTTAATGCTAAATCCGCATCTTGTGCTGCACGTATTACCTTAATTATTTTTGGTTTTTGCAAATTACAAATATTTTCGTGCTCTATACCTGCACTTATAAATGCTATAAAATCTGCAAAAAAGGCACGTGCGCCTTGCTTATCTTTTTCAAAAGTTACAAGTAATTTTGCCACCTCATAGGTGTTTAGCTCTGATATTGCCACCGCTATATTTTGGGCAAGCTCTAAAGTATTTTTGCGTTTTTTATTTTTCGCCACAGCTAAAATTGTACCTATGCGCCCACCAAAAACTTTTGCTAGGTGTTGTGCTTCATCTTTAGCTACACCTTGTTTTATGCAAAACTCCGTTGCTTGCTCAATGCTTGGTGGCGCTATAACAAAATGTGCTGTACGGCTGCGTATAGTTGGTAGCACTGCCGCCCTTGAGGCTGTGGTTAAAATAAATGTTACACCTTCTGGTGGTTCTTCCAAAATTTTTAAAAGTGCATTCGCCGCTTGGGTTTGCATTTTTTCAGCGCCGTAAATTATTACTACTCGCCCCTCAGCTGAAAGCCCTGAGTGAAAAACCTCAGCACGCACTGCACGTATTTGGCTAACTTTAATTGTATCAATAGCACCCTCACTGCGCACTGCTATTGCCTCACGCACAATGCCTGTTTCAATCTTGCCTATTTTATCGCCAGCCCCACCAGAGGTTGCTATGCAACATTGCCCACGCACTAAAGCCTCGGCTTGCTCGCCACCGTTTGGGTATAGTATATCCGCGGCTAATAAGCGCGCAGCATAGCCCACACCCGTACCCGCACTGCCCGAAAGCAAAAAACTGTGCGTCATACGTGTATGGCCTGCTAACGATTTTATTGCATTTTTAAATGGCTCGTTACCAACAAGCCCTGAAAGTTTTGTACCTAGTGCGTTTTCCAAAGTGTAGTGCTCCGTTTGTGGCAAAACTTGCGCAGTTTGCTCAAAGTTTTTCAAAGCGTTCTACAGGTGTAACAAATACAGTTGCACCACCTACCAAAATTTGCATAGGTTGTACGCTTGGGCCTGAGCTATCTAACCCTGAAACATTTGGCACTATCTCGCTGTGTTGGCGGCAACAATCTCTAATTACAGATATGCAAACATCAACTTTGTCATCCTCAACACCCATTAATAAAGTTGTGTTACCTGCCATCAAAAAACCACCTGTTGTGGATAAACGTGTAACTGAAAAACCAGCTTTAACAAGTGCGGCTGAAACTGTGCGTGTATCTTCTTTGTTTATAATAGCTGTCACCATTTTCATATGGTAGTGCCCTCCTATAAATATATATTACGGTGCATTGCACCATTCTCACACTATATTGTATCATAATACAAGATATTTTTCCAGCAAAAACGCTATTTTTAGCGATTTTTATTGCGCCAAATTTGTCTGCGGACATATGCACGTATTGTTTTAAATAGTGTAGGGCCAAAAAACACTATAAAACCTAACATACCAAACACCAGGCTAATTTTGCCTTGCCAGCTTGCCATAACAAAATTATATAACCAAAAAGCACCAGCAGCGTAACCCATCCATGCTACTTTAATCTCTATAACCATCATTAACATCATTGAGCGGTTTGGGTACAGCATGGCGTAGGCTAAAAATAGTGCGCTCAAAAGTGCGCTGTTATCTGCGTAACCAACCAAAACGCCAGAAAGGATTGAACCTATTACGCTAAGCCAAAAATACAGGTTTAGTTTAAATGAGCCCCACGAACTTTCGAGCTGTTGGCCTATAAAGTAATAAAAATACGCCGATATGGGAAACCAAATAAAACTATAAGACGTTGGCAAAAACAAAAAAGTTATAATGCGCCAAATTTGCCCTTGCAAAATAGCTGGTGTAAAAAACATTAACTGTAATGGCAAGTTTTGATTTATTAAAAGCACTATGCCAAAAACTAAAACCTGCCCTGCTATAACGTAGTTTAAAATACCTTTAATTGCAAATCGCCTATATTTCATTTCTAATTTTCTAGTCCAATCCATGTGTTAACCTCCAAAATATATTGTGTTTTTTTAAGTGAAGCGAAGAAAAATTTATAAAAAAATTTATTATTTATACTATTATATAAAAAAAACGCAGAAATTCTATGTCTATAAGAGTTTATTTTATTTCTAATCCGTAAAATATGTGTAATTTTTTATAAACAAATATTTTTATGCTCTCTCAACGGCTAATTTCATGCAATTTCTCGTTAAAAAATTAAGCAACTTAATAATTATTTATAAAAACCTAAAATAGCTCAAAATAACAATTTTTTAATAGTTTACCAGCTTTTATAATTTTACCATGTATAAACTGCTAATTCAACAAAATGGATAATTTTTAACTTTTTCCACAGAGTTTTCAACCAAATTTTGATTGAAAAGTGAGTTTCCACTTGATTTTTCAACCTTTTCCACAGACTTTTCAACAACGTTGAATTTTCAATGTTGGTAACAATTGCAAAAAAACTATACTTCTTGTAAAACAACACCGCACATTTCGTCAAGATATACATTTTTACTATACATTATTTAATACTTTTAATTATTATTCTGCTTTTTGCTATAAAATCGTTTATTTTTACAAAAAAATACTAAAATGTGAATAATTTCGCCTAAATGTTACAATAAAGCGGTTTTCAACATTTCAAGATAGTTGAAAACCGCCTAAATGTTAATAACTCAATTTCCTTAATGATCCCTCTCTGCACGGGCAAAACCTTCGCCAAAAACTTCGCTCGCTTCGCATATCATAATAATAGCATTTTTATCTACTGAATAGATCGCCCTTCGTATGGGATAAACATCTCGGTTTGCACATGCACAGTAAAGCATATCCTTTTTATTGCCTGTGTAAGTGCCTGTTGCTGGGGTAACTGTGGAACCTCTTTCCACACTATCAGAAATTGCTTTTGCAATGTCGTCGCCGTAATCTGTTACAACTATAACAAGTTTGCCTGCTGCTGCACCATACATTAACTTATCCATGACAAAAGTACCTGCAAAAACAGATATTAAACCGTAAAGCACAGCGTTTATACCACCAAAAACCACCGCACCCATTAAAATAACAACACCATCTATAATAAGAGTTATCTGCCCAAAGGATAAATGAGGGCTTTTCTTTTTAATAGCAGCAAGTAAAAAATCAACACCACCAGTGGAAGAACCACGCATATAAACTATGCCAAGACCTGCACCACCAAAAACGCCTGTAAAAACAGCGGCAAGTAATGGGTCGCCGTCATAAACTGGTAAGCGAGCAAAAATAACGTCCATAATAAAAGTAGAAATTAACATTGTGCGCATACTGTTTAAATAAAAGCGTTTTGTTAAAAACGGAAAGCTACCTATTATAATAGGTATATTTAATATTAAAATTAGCGTACCTAGTGGTATATCTATAAACTGGCGTATCATTAGCGATATACCGGTTACACCACCTGGAGCAAATCCGCCTTTTTCGGCAAAGGTGTAATAACCTATGGCAAAAAGAGATGTACCTATAATGTCATAAATAATATCCTTTGCAAATTCTTTGGGTGAAATTTGTTTAAACTCTGCGAGCCATTTGTTCATAAAAACTCCTATTTACATTGTAGTGCCAAAAATAACCTTAGCAATTTGAAAATATATACCCAAACTGCACGCATCAACTATT
>CAYJJL010000088.1:1847-2197 GCA_964370455.1 uncultured Faecalibacterium sp. | reverse complement strand
ACCAGCTGGGTCAACTTTAAAAGATTTAACTATTAGCGGTAGCATACCACCAACTAATTTTGCTAGTACAACGCTAATTAATAGCGCTAAACTAACCACAATTGCGTATGTTAGCACGTTTTGGTATGCCCCTGCACCAAGCACATCATACATTATATATATGCGAGCAGCATTGACAATAGCCAAAATTAAACCAACTATTACAGCAACACGTAGCTCTATACCGAGCACACGCAAAAAATCACGAGGGGTAACATCTCCCAGCGAAAGCCCACGCACCATAAGTGTACTAACTTGGTTGCCACAGTTACCAGCTGTACCCATTAACATAGGCATAAACGAAACAAGCG
>CAYJJL010000088.1:0-1837 GCA_964370455.1 uncultured Faecalibacterium sp. | reverse complement strand
CAAGGGCAAGGTGCTAAAAGCAGCCTCATAATGCGTTGTAACCATGCCTGTAAAAGTTGCGGAAAGCATAAGCACCAAAAGCCAAGGTATACGCTGTTTAATTTGTTCAAAAACAGTTGTTTCAAAGTATGTTGCAGCAGCATCGCTAGGCACGATAGCTGCCATTTTTTGCATATCTTCGGTGGATTCTTCCGTTAAAACGTCAATAGCATCGTCTATTGTTATAATACCCACAAGCATACCCTCGTTATCCACAACAGGCATTGCTGTAAAGTCATAACGTTGCATTTCAAGGGCAACAAATTCTTGGTCGTCCGTAACTTTAACAGAAACAACTTTTTCGTCCATTAAATCGGCAATTGGTTTATCCATGGAGGAAAGCAAAAGCGAGCGAGTTGAAACAACACCAACAAGCTTGCTTTGCTCAACAACATAACCCATATAAATAGTTTCAGCGTGCTTGCCTTGGTGGCGTATAGCCTTAAAAGCATCTTTAACTGTCATTTCACGGTTAAAACGTATATATTCAGGTGTCATCAAGCTACCAGCTGAGCTTTCAGGGTAGTGCAAAAGGCGGTTTAGGTGTTCCCTACGGCTTAAATCAGATTTATCTAAAACACGCTTAACCACGCTCGCTGGCATATCTTCCAAAATATCAACAACGTCATCAAGGCTCATTAGCTCCATTGCGCCTATAATTTCATCGTCTGAAAAAGCCTCGACTAAATCGTTACGTGCCTCATCCGACATATAGGTAAAAGCCTCGGTTGCAACTGGTTTTTGCAAAAGCCTAAACACCATTAAACGGTTGTTTTCATCAAGCTCTTCCAAAAGCTCGGCAAGGTCGGCTGGCAATTCATCTTCGGTCGCTTCACGTAGCTCTGTAAACTGATGTTTCATCAAAAAACGTAAAAGTCTTGATTTTGTTAGCCGCTTGTGGTGATGTTCAGGTTCATCCTCTTGTTCTTCCTGTTCTTCTCTTTCGGCAAGTTCAAGCTCTTTTTGCAGTTCTTCCTCGCCCTCTTGGTCGTAAAGCTCTGCTTTAATTTTAGCTTTAACCTCTTGCGAAATATCCGCTGGTAAATCTTGCGGTAAATCACTTTGTAGGTTTTGGTTTAAAACACTTTCATCTGGTGCAGTGTTTGCGTCTGTTTTTTCTACAATTGGGTTAAGGTTTTGCAATTCATCTTTTTTTGTTTCAAAATTGTTTTTATCTTGCATTTGTTCCTCCTCTCCTCACACTTATTAGTTTTAAATTAGTATTTGTTATTAAGAGTTTTGCACTTTTATGCTTATAGCCTAATATTAACAGCAAAGTGCAAACAGAATAAAAATGTGCCTTTAACTGTAAGCACAGCTAAAAGCACCTTAATGCAAAACAAATATAAACAGTTTTTGTTTTAAACTGTTTTATAGCAAAAAGGCAAGCGCAAATTTATTCTGTTTATAAAAAGTTCTACTCGGACAATCGTCCATGATATACGCTGCCTCCTTTAATTTTTTGTTTTTGTTTGGCGAAATAAAAAGTGTGTACATTCCCACTATTATATAAATGCTAATAAAGCGCTGATAAATTTATTACCCCACACATATAGCCAGTTTAAAATGCTCGCCAAAACGCAAAGTGCAATAGCACCCCTTTTATTATAGCCTTTTAAATGTATATGGTCAAGGAAAATTAATGTAAAATGTTGTTTTGTGGTTTTTGTTATGGATGCGAGCTTGTAAAAACATATATTTAAGCAAAACAAAAAACAACCAAGCAAAACTTTTATGCTTTGCCTCGTTGTTTTATGTTTTGTATTTAACCTTGTGTCAAATAATGTACGTCCCCACT
>CAYJJL010000087.1:4281-8312 GCA_964370455.1 uncultured Faecalibacterium sp. | reverse complement strand
AATACGTAGGCTTCCCAGATTGCTCTGTTGATAGAATTGTGCCACCAGTTAAAAGCGAAAATATCATAGCTGTTGTGGTTGAGCGCTACTATGAATGGAACGTTGAAGAGCAAGCATTTAAAGGCCCTATCCCTGAAATTAAAGGCATGAACCTTGCTGGTGATTTGCTAGCATACATCGAAAGAAAGCTTTTCACACTAAATACAGGCCATGCTATAACATCATACCTAGGCAAACTATATGGTTATGCAACTGTTGATGAAAGCATATACGATGATACAATATACACCATAGTTAAACTAGCTATGACAGAAAGTGGCAATGGTCTTGTGCGCAAACATGGTCTTGACCAAGAAGCACACATGAAATATATTGATAAAATCATCAACCGCTTTAAAAACCACTACTTGCAAGATGATGTTGGCCGTGTTGGTCGTGAGCCTTTGCGTAAACTAAGCGCAACAGATAGGTTAATGAACCCAATGGCAACTGCATACGGCTACGGTTTACCTGTTGAATATCTAATGATAGGCGCAGGCGCAGCCCTAAACTACGAAAACGAAAGCGATGCACAAGCTGTTGAATTGCAAGCAAAAATTAAAGAAGCAGGCATTGACGAAGCTATTAAAGAGTTTACAGGCGTTACAGATGCTTATTTAATCGAGCGCATTACTGCTAACTACAACTTATTCAAAAACAAAAAAATGGGTGGTTTTGTAGGCTAATTAGCACACAAAAAACTAAAATAAAAAGGCGCATATGCTCAGTTTAACACTGAAGCATATGCGCCTTTTGTTGTTTTTATAAATGTTAATTTGTAGCAATTATTATTCCGCTTAAAGTGGAAACCTAACAAACGTACAAATTTTGTTTTACACTATAAAAATTAGAATGTTATAAAGAACTTGCCTATAAATAGTAAGGTTAAAATCCAAGTTACGATAGAAACATCTTTAGCTTGGCCAGTGATTAATTTTAGCAAAGCATAAGAGATAATTGCTATGCCTATGCCTGTACCTATGCCACTTGTTATTGTCATAAATATAACGCAAAGTGCAACTGGTACGCTTTGTGTAACGTCTTTGTAATCAACTTCTTTTAAAGAGCTCATCATCAAAACGCCTACATAAACTAATGCTGCAGAGGTTGCAGGTGCTGGTATAAGTGCGGCAATAGGTGCAATAAACATACAAGCTAAAAATAGCATAGCAGTTGTAAATGCAGTTAAACCAGTACGGCCGCCTTCTTCAACACCAGCAGCGCTTTCGATGAAAGTAGTAACAGTAGATGTACCTGTGCAAGCACCAACGCATGTTGCAACAGAGTCAGAAAGCATTGCGCGGTTCATGTTAGGCATGCCACCTGTTTCGTCAAGCATGTTTGCACGTTTAGCAGTACCAATAAGTGTGCCAATAGTATCAAACATGTCAACAAGGCAAAAGCTGATGATTGTCATAATAGCGGTAAAGTAACCTAGGCTAAATAATGTTTCAAAGTTAAATTTAAAGAAAGTTACATTTAACATATCTGCAAAAGGTGGTACAAAACTTGCGGTTGCAAGGCTTGCAAATGGGTTGTTGCCCATTATAAAAGATGCTATCCAGTAAAAAACAGATGCACCTAAAATACCAAACAATACAGAGCCTTTAACATTTTTGTGGCTTAAAGCAGCTATAACAAGCACGCCTAAAATTGTTGTAACAACATATAAAACCATTGTTGGGTATGCACTACCCATAGCAGCGCTAGTTGCGCTAGGGCCATTTGTAAAGAAACTGCTTAACATGTAAAATGCGCCGTTTTCTGTAAAAATGCCAGCGTTTGAGCCAAGGCCAATGTTAAGTAGCATAAAGCCTATACCAGCAGGTATGCCAAGACGTACAGCGTTTGGTATAGCATCAACGATTTTTTCACGAATTTTCAAAACAGTTAAAGCTGTAAAAAGTACGCCAGAAATAAGTATAATTGCAAGGCCGCCACCAAAAGCTTCCTCGTAACTGATACCAGCTGTTGCAGCAATAGAGCCAACAACTACAGCAAAATAGCTGTTTAAACCCATGCCAGGTGCAAGTGCAAAAGGTTTGTTGGCATAAAATGCCATGATAAATGTACCTGCCGCTGCAGAAAGAATAGTCGCTAGGAAAACCGCATTCCAAAGTGGTGTTCCAACTGCAAAGTTTGTAAGCAAGTTAGGGTTAAGTGCAATGATGTAGGCCATTGTCATAAAGGTAGAAATACCTGCAATAACCTCCGTGCGCACGTTGGTTCCGTGCTCTTTTAGCTTAAATAGCTTTTCCATGAATACCTCCAAATAGTAACTCTTAATATTCTAAAAAATTTTGCAATCACAAAACTTTTTGAAACATATTTTGGCATAAAAACAAAAATAGTGCGCCTAAAAAAGCACACTAAAACAAAAAAAGCATGGCAAAACACGGTGTTTTTAATCATTTAAAAAGCAAACGTGGTTTGTCTGCAATTGATAGTCGTGCTATTTTACGGTAGCTCGGTAGAAACATCGCACCATATTTTGCGATTTATATCAAAAATACATGATTATTATACATTTTTTTTAACTTAAAAACAAGTATTTTCTAAAATTTTTGTGAACATTAATGAAAAAACCATGTTTTTTTTTATTTTACTTTATATCCTACTTATGATAAAATAACAAAAGGTAAATTAACACGTGTATAAGCGAAAACACATTATGCTAACTTAGGTATTTTGCTTTCGCTTTAATAAAAAAGTTAATAGTTTGAAAGGAATAATTCACTATGAAAATGACGTTTCGTTGGTATGGCGAGGGCCGTGACCCAATTTCACTAAAGCAAATTAGACAAATCCCAGGCATGTCAGGTTTAATGGGAGTTTTAGACGAAAAAGCCGCAGGTGAAGTTTGGACATACGAAGAATGTAAAGCCTACATGGAGCATGTAAACGCAAGTGGCCTAGAATGCGAAGTTATAGAAAGCGTTAACGTGCACGAAGATATAAAAATGGGTTTGCCAACACGTGATAAATACATAGCAAACTACTGCGAAAGCATACGCAACCTCGCAAAAGTTGGCGTTAAAGTAATCATTTATAACTTTATGCCTGTATTAGATTGGCTACGCACAGACCTAGCACGTGTAATAGAAGAAGATGGCTCAAACAGCCTTTATTACGATGAAGCAGAGCTAGGTAACATGACCCCACTAGAAATAGTTGAAAACACAGCAAAAAGTTCAGCTGGTTTTTCTCTACCAGGTTGGGAGCCAGAACGCCTAGCACAACTAGAGCAAACACTAGAAACCTACAAAGATATATCAGTAGATGACATGCTCGCAAACTATAAATACTTCCTAGAAGGCATAATCCCAACCTGTGAGGAAGTCGGTATGGTTATGGCTTGCCACCCAGATGACCCAGCATGGCCAATTTTTGGTTTGCCACGCCTAGCACACAATCAAGAAGGTTACGATAAAATAATAAACCTTGTAAACTCACCATCAAATACCGTCTGCCTATGCACCGGTAGCCTAGGTAGCGAGCCAAAAAACGACATACCAGCCATAATTCGTCACTTTGGTTCAATGAATAGAATAGGTGCAATGCACGTGCGTAACGTAAAATACCTCGGTTACCGTAAATTCCGTGAGGCAAGCCACCTATCATCAGATGGTGATTTAGACATGTACGAAATCATGAAAGCCATATACGAAACCTGCCCCAACACCTACGTGCGCCCAGACCACGGCCGCATGATATGGGACGAGGTAGGTCGCCCAGGTTACGGCCTTTACGATAGGGCGCTAGGGGCGACTTATTTAAACGGTTTATACGAAGCAATCTCTAAGGGGCGATAAAGCACACATTGCGTCGTCAACTACAAATTGCCACTTCGGTTACGTACTTTATGTACGCGCCCTTGTGGCAATTTTTGTTTCCTAGCACTGCGCACTTTCTCGCCCCTTAGAGCAGTTAGCAAAATAGGGGCGATAAAGCACACATTGCGTCGTCAACTACAAATTGCCACTTCGGTTACG
>CAYJJL010000087.1:0-4181 GCA_964370455.1 uncultured Faecalibacterium sp. | reverse complement strand
TACTTTATGTACGCGCCCTTGTGGCAATTTTTGTTTTTTAACCTTATTTTATTCTTCTAGCTCAAAATCTTCTAAAATTAGCAAGCTCATGTCGTCATCTGGTATTGCTATTAAACGCTTGCTTTGGTTTAATATAGCTTTTTCCATTGTATTACGTGCAAGCCTACCATTGCCTGCTGTGCTTGCATCTTGGTTTTGCATTTTATCGTAATAGCTAACTAGTGGCTCTTTGCAAGTTTCGCTCATTTTATAGCCTTTGCTTTTAACTAGTATTTCAGTTATGGCAAAAAGCTCATCAGCTGTATAATCAGGGAACTCAATATTGCGTGAAAAACGGCTGGCAAGGCCACTGTTTGCGGTTAAAAAATATTCCATTTCTTTTGTGTAACCAGCAAGCACAACCACCAAGTTTTGGCGGTTATCTTCCATGCCTTTAACAAGTGTATCAATCGCCTCTAGGCCAAAGCTATCTTGCTCGCCCCTGTAAAGGCTGTATGCTTCATCTATAAAAAGCACACCGCCTAAAGCGCTTTGTATAACATTGTTTGTTAGTGGTGCGGTATGCCCACTGTAACGGCCAACTAAATCAGCACGGCTAACCTCTATAAGTTGCCCACCAGAAAGCGCACCTATGGCTTTTAAATACTGCGCAACTATGCGTGCTATGGTGGTTTTGCCTGTGCCCGGGTTGCCACTGTATATCATATGCATGGAAAGTGCACTGCTTTTTAGCCCGGCATCTTCACGGCGTTTTTGCACAGCTACGTTATCGGCAAGCGCACGCACAAACTCTTTAACCTCGCTTAAACCAACAAGGTCATTAAGCGCTTTTTCGGCTTTTTCTAGCGAGCCTACATATTCGGCTGGTAGCAAGTCAAACAATGCGGATTTTTCGCCATCGTTTATACTAAAATATATAGCGCCCTCTTGCATACTTAGCGTAGCTTTGCCTTTAATTAATGCCTCATGTCCTAGGCAATATTCGCTCAAGGCTCTAAAAATTTGCTCTATTAGCTCATGCATATTAAACATGCCGCCAACGCCATTTGCACTATTTGCTAGAAAGTCACGCACGGCTTCATCTGTATCTAAGGTTAGGGTTAATCTTGATAAAGTTCGCTGTGCTAAATTATTAAGCTCTCTTGCGGCTAGTGTTTTTAGTGCCTCTGGTTTAAAGCTTTCAGTGCTTACGCTATCGCCAACGGCACTTACAAAACTTGCACCAAATTTATCAGCAAGATTAGCCTTGCCCTTAGTGGAAAAAAACACGAAATATTTACTGCAAGGTGTTATTGAGCGTATAGCCTTTGGCGAAAGTGCCGTGCCAGCGTCTATCATAATACCCTCTTTGTTTAATAGGTATCTGTCAGAAAGCTGCGCCTCACCGTTGCAAACCAAAGCACTTAAAGTTTTTAAAAAAGCTGGGTGACAATTTTCGTAATTTTCAAAAAGCAAAACTTCGCCTTTGCTATGTAAAGCGGCGTATAAATCTTGCAAAAATATTTTTTCCTGTGCGTTATCTGGGTAAAGTGCAAGGTTTAAAGTTGTTGTTTGACCGTTTTTAATAAGTCCACGCTCCGCCATGCGTGCAAGCAAGGTTTTTAAGGTAAAGTGTCTGCCTGTGCCTTTTTTGCCTGTTATTAAAATGGTGTTTTTAGCATTTTCTGCTTTTGTGCCCATTAAAAAAGGTCTGCGAAATGCACGTATTAAACCATCAACAAAAGCGTCTTGCCCTAAAACATCAACCTCAATATCATCATCAAGGTCTATAAAGTTGCCTTGCTTTTCAGGTGCTACTTTTGCTGCACCCTCTGCAAGTAAGCCGTCTGCTTCTAGGCTAGTTGCAAGCTCGCTTTTTATACTTTGCGTGTTTGTTGTTTGTGCTGTGCTGTTTACAGCGCTATCACTTGCCGAGCTGCGTGCCTGTTTATACATTTGCATTAAATCTGGCACTTCTGGTGCATCGTTTAATTTTGGTAGTTTTATTTCGCTTTCAGCAAGGTCTTTTTGCTGTTGCTTAATTTGTGCTTCTATATTTTTTTGTTGCTCTAATAATGCGGCGGTAAGGTTGGCAAATGGATCGTCAACGTTGTTTGAGCTGCTTGTTTCGCTTTTTTTTGAGCCACCACTGGGGAAAGCCCCACGCATTATAGCATCCCAATCATCTAATTTTGCCATTTAAAAACCTCCTTATTTTTAAACAACCCCCAAAAACGCAAATTGCGAGCTCGGAGGTTGTGTTTTTTTGTTATTGTTTAGTTGTTAAAGCATGATTACAATGTGCTATATACCACATAACACTTGCTCGCTTATGTTAAGGGTAGTTTGCACTATTTAAATTGGCTTTAAGTTTTATTTAAAGCTATCTCTCAAAGTTACAACACGATTATATGTGTTTGCATTTTTTGAGTCAGGCGTAAAGAAGCCTGTGCGCACAAATTGGAACTTTTCGCCAGCTTTTGCGCCATCAAGCGCTTTTTCAAGTTTGCAACCTGTTAGCGTTTGCACACTTTCAGGGTTTAAATAATCTTGGTAGTTAGCGCCCTCTGGTATGCCGTTCATGTTTGATTCAGTAAATAGGTTGCCATAAAGGTTAATTGTAGCGTCTACGCAATCATCTGCGCTAACCCAGTGTATTGTACCTTTAATTTTGCGACCGTCTGCTGGCATGTGGTTAGAGGTTTCAAGGTCTGCGGTGCAGTGTATAGCTATTATAGCGCCGTCAGCGTCTTTTTCGACACTTTCGCATTTAACTATATATGCGCCCATCAAACGCACCTCTTTACCCAAAGTAAGTCGTTTGAATTTTGGTGGTGGAACTTCCTCAAAATCGCCTTTTTCAATCCAAACTTCTTTGCTAAAGGTAACAGCACGCTTTGTTTCATCGCCACCTGCTTTGTTAGGGTTATTTGCAATTTCAAATGTTTCAGTTTTATCCGCAGGGTAGTTATCGATAATTAGTTTAACAGGCTCTAAAACAGCTATACGGCGCTGTGCACAAACGTCTAAATCAGAGCGTATGCATGCTTCAAGTTGGCGCATATCAACAAGGCTATCAGCCTTTGAAACACCAGCCTCACGCACAAATGTAAAAATAGCTTCAGGTGTGTAACCACGGCGACGCAAACCACAAATTGTAGGCATGCGTGGGTCGTCCCAACCATCAACAATATTTTGCTCAACAAGCTCACGCAAGTAACGTTTGCTCATAACAGTGTTTGTTATGTTTAAGCGTGCAAATTCACGCTGTTTTGGAAACTCACTGCCAAAAATATTGTAAATTACCCAGTCGTAAAGTGGGCGGTGGTTTTCAAACTCTAGGCTACACATGCTGTGTGTAATGCCTTCGATAGCATCTTGCAATGGGTGCGCAAAATCATACATAGGGTAAATGCACCATGCATCGCCTTGGCGGTGGTGGTGTGCACGCAAAATACGATAAATTGCAGGGTCACGCATGTTCATGTTAGGGCTTGCAAGGTCAATTTTAGCACGCAAAGTTTTTGCGCCGTCCTCAAACTCACCAGCACGCATACGGCGGAATAAATCTAGGTTTTCTTCAACTGTGCGTTCACGGTATGGTGATGGCTTGCTAGGCTTGCCAGCGTCAGAACCACGGTATTCACGCATTTCTTCACGTGTTAAATCATCAACATATGCTTTGCCGTCAAGTATTAGCTTTTCAGCGTAGCCATAACATTTTTCAAAATAATCACTACCGTAAAAAATACCACCATTTGGCACAGCACCAAGCCAGTTTAAATCTTCTTGTATGCTGTTTACATACTCCATATCTTCACGTGCAGGGTTTGTATCATCAAAACGTAAGTTAAATTTGCCGCCATATGCCATAGCGATAGACCAGTTTATATAAATTGCTTTTGCACTACCTATGTGCAAATAGCCGTTTGGCTCAGGCGGAAAACGTGTGTGTATACCTGTAACTTTGCCCTCGGCTATATCAGCATCAATTATATCGGTTAAAAAGTTTTTATCTGCCATTTGTTACTCCTGTTTATAAAATTCGTATTTAAATATTAAAATATTTATCCACACTAAATTATACCTTAAAGTAAAATAAATTACAAGTAACTCGTTAGTATTAATTTATTATTACACTTTTTATTAACACGCCCAGTTTTTTGTTATTTTTGCTGTAGTAACTTTGAGCCTAAGCTCAA
>CAYJJL010000086.1:7057-8600 GCA_964370455.1 uncultured Faecalibacterium sp. | reverse complement strand
TTTCAAGCCAACTTGAATCAACTGTTATCCCAGGTTTTAGAGCAAGCGGACGTTTAAAAGAAAAATTGCAATAAAATTAATTAAGTATATACCACATTTACGATTTGTCATTCTGAGTAGCATTTGAACACAAAGTTTTAATAAGCTTTAGCGCTATAAAACCTTGTTACAATTACTTGGGGTGACAAATTTATTATTTACTGTTTAGGAGATTTTCATGCTATATAGTGACCTGCAATGTAGTGCACCTATTAAAAAAGCAATAGAGCGCATGGGCTTTGTCGAAATGACAGAAGTTCAGCAAAAAGCTATACCGTTAATGATGTCTGGCAAAGATATGAGAGCCAAAGCCCCAACAGGCACAGGCAAAACTTGCGCTTTTGGTATACCAGTGTTAACGCAAATAGATGCAAAAATCAAAAAACCACAAGCGGTTATATTAGCCCCAACACGTGAGCTTGCACAGCAAATTGCTGAGGAGCTTAAATCGCTTGCATATTTTATGCCAGAGGTGCGTGTTGTGTGTGTTTATGGCGGTGCCAACTTAGAGCGCCAAGCAGGTAAACTACAAAATGGCCCTCAAATAGTTGTTGCAACACCAGGGCGCTTGATGGATCACTATAAACGCAAAACCATAGATGTTTCAGCTGTTAAACTAGTTGTACTCGATGAAGCTGACGAAATGCTAAATATGGGCTTTTATAAAGAAGTACGCCATATTTTAGATATTATGAAAGCTCGCAAAAATTTATATATGTTTTCCGCAACAATTAGCCGTGAGGTTATGGATATAGGCTGGCTTTACCAAAAAAACGCCGCTGAAATAACAGTACAGCCAAAAGAGGAAAGCAAACCTAATATAAAACAATATCTACTGCAAACAAGTGCACGCAATAAACTTGCAGATTTAACCCAAATTATTTTGATTGAAAAATATCAGCGTGTTATTGTGTTTTGCGCAACAAAACTCACAACAGCTAGTTTAGCAAACCAACTTGCAAAACATGGGTTTTCAGTTGATTGTTTACATGGTGATTTAAGCCAAAAAGAACGTGATAAAGTTATGGGGCGATATCGTGAGGGTAAGTTTTCAGTTTTAATTGCAACAGATGTTGCTGCACGTGGCATAGATGTTTCAGATATAGATGCTGTTTTTAATTACGATATACCTAACGAAAACGAGCATTATACACACCGCATAGGCCGCACAGGCAGGGCAAAGCGCCAAGGTGCAAGTTATTTGTTTTATTTACCAGAGGAAAAAAAGCGTGTTGATGAGCTTTTGCGCATGACACGCAACACCGATTTATGCCAAAAAGTGCATTTTGACTTTAATGGCGATAAACTTATAGTGGAAGAAAAAGAAGATAATTCTAACCGATTTAACATTAAAAGTTATTTTTAAAAAGTTTAAAAGATGTGAAAATTGCGTTTCAACTGGAAAAACACCGCTATTTGGTGTATAATAATATAGTTCGAAACTAATGAGAATAGGGAATGATTAAATTATGCGTCATCAAAAACAAAGCATTTTAGAAAAATG
>CAYJJL010000086.1:5470-6957 GCA_964370455.1 uncultured Faecalibacterium sp. | reverse complement strand
GAAGACGCTGGCGAGGATTATATAGACGATACTTTGTTTTTGGGTGATTCCAACACAGTGCGTTATATGCAATATGGTTTTACCACGCTAGAAAATACTGTTGCCGTTATAGGCATGGGCGGTGGAGCTATAACAACACTTGATTGTGCAAAATTTGATGGCTATTCTTCAATGGTTACGATGGAAGAAGCTGTTGAAATAATGCAACCACAAAGGGTCGTGTTTAGCTTTGGCACAAACAACTTAACAGGTAGCATGAGTTATTTTATAGAAACTTATGAAAAAGCTATACAAGATACCTACGATAACTACCCTTACTTTGATGTTATAGTTAACGCAATACCACCAGTTGATAAAAACCGTGCATATACAAATATTTCAATGCAAGATATAGACGAATTTAACGCTGCCCTTGTTGATATGTGCGAGGAAAACGATTGGAAGTTTCTAAACTCAAGCGAAGCTTTAAAAGATTCAACCACAGGTTTTGCACAAACTGATTATACTTTATCAGATGGCTTGCATCTTTCGATGGCAGGTGTAGAGGCTGTTTTTGATTATTTTACAACACACGCATATGAAACAGAAGATATACGTCCAAAACCATTAACTGCTGTGCCAGAACGTGGCGAAACACCACCAGATTTAATAGTGCAAGACCCTTTAAAAGACCTTAACGCTAACACAATCATACCAATTTCGTTCGTGGTAAGTGGTGGCGGCTACATAGAAGGCACAACAGAACAAGGCGTGCGTAAGGGTGTTAGCACTAGTACAGTTACAGCATACCCTAACGATGGCTATAAATTTGTAGGGTGGCAGTGTTCGTATGCTGGCATTTCAAATAGTGGCGAGCAAAGCATTACATACACACCACCTAGCGATACTACTGCTTTTGGCGGTATTGTTGTAACAGCGGTTTTTGAGGCTGTAGCAGTGGCTACACCAGCGCCAAGTGTTTCGTTTGCGGTTAAAACTATTTTAGCTGATGGCTCTGCATCAACAGCAGCAGGCGCAAGTTTTAGTGCAAGCACGGCCACAGGTGGTACAACAAGTGCAATTTTAACAATAGCATCAGGTTATACTTTTGTAAGTGCCGATAACAGCGCAAGTGCAACAGTAAATAGCGATGGCACATATACAATATCAACAACAGCTACTAGTGGTGTGGTAACAGCCACAGTGCAATCAACTACAGCCGTTACACCAACTACAGCGCCTAGTGCCACACCAACTACAAAACCAGTGGCGACACCTACAACACCGGCGGCAACACCAGTGGCAACGCCAGTAACAACACCGGTGGCAACGCCAGTAGCAACACCAGTGGCAACACCAGTAGCAACGCCAGTGGCAACACCAGTAGCACCAGTGACAACACCAGCAGGCGAAGCAACAGCGTAAATAATATTAAACTTCAAAGCAAACAGTGCATTTAAAGTACTGTTTGCTTTTTTATTTGCATAAATTTTTAAAAGAGCTTTATC
>CAYJJL010000086.1:0-5370 GCA_964370455.1 uncultured Faecalibacterium sp. | reverse complement strand
AAATGATTTTATGCAATTTATAAACATGCAAAGTATGCTAAACACATGGGAGTTTTATGCGCTGTTTTTACTTTTTTTTACAGGGTTTTGGTTAACAGTATGCTTTAAGGGTTTTCAGTTTACATATGTAAAATTTTGGTGTAAACAAACCTTGGGTACACTTTTTATAAAAAAAGTAAAAAGCAAAAAGCAAAATAACAAAACAGCCACAAAAACTATAAGCCAGTTTCAAAGCGTATGTACAGCACTTGCTGCAACTTTAGGTACAGGCAACATCGTAGGCGTTGCAAGCGCAATAGCGATAGGTGGTGCAGGTGCAATTTTTTGGATGTGGCTAATGGCATTGCTGGGTATGATAACCGCTTTTACTGAAAATGTGCTTGGTATATATTATCGCAAGCAAAATGCTGATGGCAGTTTTTCAGGTGGGGCAATGTACACTTTAACAAATGGGTTAGGTGGCAAAAAGCATTGTAGATTTTTGGGTGATTTTTTGGCGTGGCTTTTTGCTTTTTTTTGCCTTTTGGCAAGTTTTGGCATGGGCAATATGCTACAAGCAAATGCAATTTCAGGCAACATAAGCTATGTGTTTGGCATTGCACCTAATGTAACAGGCGCAATAGTAGCTATTTTAACAGGTTTAGTGCTACTAGGTGGTATACGTAGGGTGGGCGCTATAACAGAGCGTCTAGTGCCTTTAATGGCTAGCGTTTACATATTAGGCGCACTAGCAGTGCTGTTTGCGCACAGAGATTTATTGTTAGATGCTGTAATTATCATTTTTAAAAGTGCATTTGGGTTTTCGGCTTTGGGTGGGGGTGCATTTGGCACTATTATTATACAGGGGTTTAAGCGTGGTGCTTTTTCAAACGAGGCAGGGCTAGGTTCATCTGTTATAGTGCATGCATCTACCAAGGAAAAAGAGCCAACCGTGCAAGGAATGTGGGCCATGTTCGAAGTTTTTTTTGATACTATACTTACATGCACACTAACAGCATTCGTTTTGCTTACTAGTGGCATGGTAAATTTGCAAACAGGTCAAATGCAAAATAATATAGCCGCCGCTTCGGCAGTGGCGGCGGCATTTGCAGATGTATTTGGTATGTTTGGTGCACAGGGTATTGCAATTTGTGTGTTGCTTTTTGCATACTCCACGCTATTAGGCTGGAGCCACTACGGCGCTGAGGCTTTTTGTTATATATTTGGGCGTAAAAAACAATTGATTTTTTATGTTTTATACGTGTTGGCTGTTTACACGGGCGCAACGCTAACGCTTGAAAAAGTTTTTGCAATTTCAGATTTATTCAATGGTTTAATGATGATACCAAATTTGATAGGTGTAATATGTCTTATGCCCATAGCTAAAAAAATAACAAAAAATTACCTCGACCGTATCTTGCGTGGCAAGGTAGTCGAGGCAATTACGCATTATTCAGATGAAAAATAGTAGATATGTGCTTTGAGGCTGGTTCGGATTACATTTATCTGGCTAGTATTCTTGAGGTTCAAATTGTTCAAATATAGCCATTGCCCCTTCTCTACGGGCAGTGTCGAGATCTTGTTGTGTTTTAAGTGTCCAACTAGCGGTAGACATATGCCATAAATCTCTGCAAAGTATATTGCTTAAATTATGGCGTGATTCAAAATGATACGCTATAAAATCAGGTCGTGTTTTAATGTTCCAAAACATAAAGGTTAATATAAAAGCTTGTAAACCTTTAATATGCGATTCTTCTTTCATAAAATTACCTGAAAGTTGGCCACGCATAACCTCAGGGCGTTTTTTTGCAAGCCACTCAATACAACGTGGGTCAAAGCTTTCTATGCAGTAAAGGCCTTTGTAATCCTCTAAAAGTGCGCAAGTTGCTCTTGAAAGTTTTACAAAATTGTTGTTTGCCGTTTTAAGTTCTATAATCAAAGGTGTTTTACCATCAAAAACATCTAAAACTTGCTTTAGTGTTGGTATTGTTTCGCTAGTGCCTTCTAGGTAATAGTCTTGCAAATCTTCTGTGGTTAAATCCTCAATATTACCTTCTCGCCCTGTTGTGCGCAAAAGCGAATCATCGTGTATAACTGCAAGGTTACCATCTTTTAATAAATGCACATCAAGCTCTGCACCATAACCTTTTTCAACCGCAAGGCGAAACGCCGCAAGGCTATTTTCAGGTATTTCTGGTTTTGAGTGGTAACCGCGGTGTGCATATAAATAGTTTAGCATTTCCTCGGTGTTTTTATGCCCAGTACGCCCTTTTATTGTAAGTAGGTATACAACGAGCAATAGCAAAAATATAGCTAGTATTATAAGTATAATTTGAGTCATAGCATATCCCCCAATATAAATAGCTTAATCAATAGTATCGTAGGCTTCTAGGCCTGTTTTTTTAACAAGTACGTTATCGCCGTGTTTAACAAAACTCATAGTTATAAACGCTAGCGCAACAGCTACCGCCGCATAGGGAAAAAGCGCCTCGTAACTAATATTTTTTAGTATCCAGCCAGCAACAATAGGTGTTATAGTTTGTGCGGACATGCTAAAGGTGTAGTAATAGCCAGTAAATTTACCTATTTCGTCACCTTTACACATCTCAACTACCATAGGTAAACTGTTAACGTTTATGCTAGCCCAAGCAACGCCTATAAGTGCAAATAAAGCGTATAACCCTACATGAAACTCACTAGACATTTGTGTGTAAATAGCTGCAGTCATAAAACAAAGTGCAAGCAAAACAACGCCAGCTTTAATTGTTTTTCTACGCCCTATGCGGCTGGCAATGGCACCAACTGGTATGTAGCTAACAATAGCGCCAACTGAGGCTATTGTCAAGCATAGTGTTGCACCGCCAAGCTCCATGCCCCATGTGGTTGTTGCATAAACTGAAAACCATGTTTCAACTGCGTTATAACCTATAAACCAAAGCGAAATTGAGCATAAAATAAAAATCAAACTCTTTTTAACGTCCGCTGGCATAACTTCTTTGCCAGTTCTGGCATCTGTTTGCATAAGGTTTTCTTCTGGGTGCATGCTTTCGTATAAAGCAACTTCTGCTGCAAGTTTTGGTTCATCAATAGCAAAAAATACCACTAAAGCTGCAAGCACCATTAAACCAGCTATTATCGAAAAAATTAAAACATAACTAACATGTGCTTGCCCAGCTACTCGTGCGGAGGAGTAAAGCACACTAGCTAAAATTAAATAAACAATGCCACCAATAGCACCCATTAAATTTATAACTGCGTTGCCTTTACTACGCAATGGTTTTGGTGTAACATCGGGCATTAGCGCAACAGCAGGGCTGCGATATGTTGCCATAGAAATAAGCAGTAGCGCAAGCACGCCAACAAAAACAGCGAACGTTAGCGAGTTTGGAGCGGTAAAGTAGCTATCATCTAAAAATGGTAGGCACATCATAAGTGCAACTGAAACTAAAGTGCCACATATAATAAACGGTTTTCTGCGCCCCATTTTACCTCTGTGTTTATCGCTAAATGCGCCAAAAATAGGTAGCAAAAACAATGCAAGCACGTTATCGGCCGCCATTATTGCACCAGCCCAATCTTCAGATAATAAAAATGTTTGTGTTAAAATCAAAGGTATAACACTATTGTACATCTGCCAAAAAGCAGTTATTGAAAGAAATGCAAAGCCTACAAGTACGGTTTTTTTTGTATCTAACTTCATCTGTTTACCTCGTTTAACAAAAGTTTTATTAATTTTGTATTAATAAAACTTTTTTAGTTGTTTAATACTCTGATTTGTATTATAATAAAAAAGGTGATAAAATGCTACCTTTTTATTGAAATAATGTGTAAAAAATAAGCTTTTTTATCGTAAAGTTGATTTTTTTATGCAAAAATTAAAAAAATGAGCATTTGAAATATAAAAAACAAAAAAGTTAGGAGCATACTATGGAACGAAGAAAACTCGAAAAACTAAATATAGAAACATCGATATTAGGTTTTGGTTGCATGCGTTTTCCACTAAATGTAGACGGAACTATCGATAGAGTGAAATCTGCTTTAATGCTGGAAAGAGCACGTGAAGGTGGTGTTAATTATTATGATACAGCATATGTTTACCACAACGAGGAAAGCGAAAAATTTTTAGGTGAGTTTTTAAAACGCTGGCAAAGAGATACTTACTATGTTGCGACAAAATTACCAATATGGGCTTTTGATACACTGGAAAGAGCAGAGGAAATTTTTGAAGAGCAATGTTCACGCCTTGGCACAAATTACATAGATTTTTACCTTTTGCATGCTATGGATAAATCTCGCTATGAAAAATGTCTTAAACTAGGTATTTTTGAAATGTGCGAGCGTTTAAAAGCACAAGGACGTATAAAATACTTTGGGTTTTCGTTCCACGATGAATACGAAGTTTTTGAAACTATGATTAAAAATCATAAGTGGGATTTTTGCCAAATACAATACAACTACATGGATAAACTGCACCAAGCAGGCGAACGTGGCTATAACTTAGCAACTGAGCACGGCATACCTGTAGTTATAATGGAGCCAATACGTGGTGGCTCATTAGCTACATTACCAGATGAATTTATGCAACCACTAAAAGCACTACGCCCAAATGATGCACCAGCGGCATGGGCACTAAACTGGGTTGCGACACACCCCAATGTTAAAGTTATATTATCTGGCATGAGCACCATGGAGCAAGTTGAGCAAAACATAAATACATTTAGCCCATTTAAAGCACTAAACTCTGAGGAAATGCAAACGATAGGCGAGCTTGAGCAAAAATTGCGTGCTCGCCGACACAACACATGCACAGGCTGTGCATATTGCATGCCATGTCCAGCAGGGGTTGATATACCACGTAATTTTACTATTTGGAATACACATGGTATTTATCAATCAGATGCAAACGCTAAAAATCAATGGAAAGATATGGGCGAGGATAAGCAATGTAAAAATTGCATTAGCTGTGGCGCGTGCGAGATAGTATGTCCACAACAAATTGATATACGTGGAGATTTAGCAAAACTACAAGTAAAGCTAGATGCGCTTTAATAAGCGAACAAATGTTACCAGAAATTGTTTTGTATAAAATTTGGGGGCAAATTTGGTTTTTAGCTTTGCTTTAGTATAAATGTGATGTAAATTTAAAATGAAAAGGAGCTATTATGAAAAAAATCGGTTTTATAGGCTGTGGTAACATGGGCGGAGCATTGGCAAGGGCGCTATGCAAAAATAACCTTGAAAAACAGGTTTTTTTGGCAGATCACGATAGCAAAAAGGCGTCTGAACTAGCGCTAGAATTAGGTGGCACACCAACACCTACAACAAATGAAGAAATAGCACAAAATTGTGATGTTATCTTTTTAGGTGTAAACCCTTTTTTAATGGCAGATA
>CAYJJL010000085.1:0-8638 GCA_964370455.1 uncultured Faecalibacterium sp. | reverse complement strand
CACCTCATATAATATTTATTAATAAAATTATACATCAGTGGTTTATTAAATACAACATACTAAAGGTTAGGAAATAAATTTTAGGCTTTACGTTATTACAACAAAAACAGTAAATAGCATAAAACAACTAACAAAACACATTTGTTAGTTGTTTTATGCTTAAATGTTTTAAAAATATTTTTTTAATATACTGATTTAAACTAAAGCTTTTGCATTTGCGATTAGCTCGTTTAATACTTCTTGTGCTCTATCAACACAGTTTTCAACTACTACGTTTTCAGCTATTGATTTATCACGTGTTTTAACCTCACAATAGTTTTCTTTTAAATTGCGTGGGCTAACTATAACACGTACAGGTACACCTAAAAGGTCAGCATCTGCAAACATAACGCCAGCACTAACACTTGCTCTATCATCATAAATAACTTCTATGCCACGGTTTTTAAGTTCTTCGTAAATGCCATCAGCAACTTTGCGTACTTGCTCATCTGTTGATTTAACAGCACATAAATGTACTTGCCAAGGCGCAATAGCAACAGGCCAAACTGGGCCGTAGTTATCGTGGTGTGCCTCACAAACAGAGGCCGCAAGCCTACCCACACCTATACCGTAGCAACCCATTATTGGGTGGTTACCTTTACCGTTTTTGTCGGTGTATGTCATGTTCATGGATTTTGTATATTTTTGCCCAAGCTGGAATATATTGCCAACCTCAATACCACGGCTAATTTCTAACCATTTTTGTTTGCAAGTTGGGCAAATACCGCCAGCTATAACTTTTGAGGCATCAACAAAAGTTACATCTTTAGCATCTCTATCAATGTCAAAACCTGTGTAGTGGTAGCCTGCTTTGTTGCCACCGCAAGCTAGGTTATTTGTGTTTTTAAGTGTTACATCATATAGCACAGTAACATCAGCCTCTAAGTTTGCTGCACCAATATAACCTGCAACTAAACCACTGTTTTCATCAATAGTTGCTGGGATAATTTCGCCACCAACTATATTTTTAAGCTTAGCTTCGTTAACTTCGTAGTCACCACGTATAAATAGCACAACATAGCTTAAATCTTCAGCTTTTTGGTAAACAACAGCTTTGCAAGTTTTATCAGCAGTTATTTTCAAAAATTCGCATAAATCCTCAATGCTTGTAACATCTGGTGTGCTAACAAGTGTTAGTTCCTCACTAGTTGCATCTTTTGTGAAATCAGTGATGTTTTCGGTAGCTTCCATATTTGCCCTAAAACCACATTTACATGTAACAACACTATCCTCACCAACTGGGGATAAAAGCATAAACTCGTGCGATAAATTACCGCCCATCATGCCAGCGTCAGAGGCAACAGAAACAACCTCTGGTATGCCTGCCCTTGCAAAAATACGCTCATATGCTTTGTGGCATTTAGCATAATATTGCTCTAAATCTTCCTGCGAAGTGTGGAAAGAGTATGCGTCTTTCATTGTGAATTCACGCACACGTATAAGCCCAGCACGTGGCCTTGCTTCGTCACGGAATTTTGTTTGAATTTGGTATATCATAAATGGATATTTTGAGTAAGTTTGGCCGTACTCACGCACTAAATGCACAGAGGCTTCCTCGTGTGTCATACCTAGTAGCATTTTAGTATCGTTTCTATCCTCAAATCTTAAAAGCTCGCTACCTACTGTTTCATAGCGGCCTGATTCCTCCCACAAACTTGCAGGCATAACAACAGGGAACGAAACCTCTTGACCGTCTATGTTATCCATTTCTTCACGTATTATTTGCTCAATTTTCTTTGCAATGCGTTTCATTGGAGTGTACGAAGAATAAATACCGTTTGCCACGTTTTTAATATATGCACCACGCACCATAAATGCATGGCTATCAATAACGCAATCGGCTGGTTTTTCTTTAAAGCGCTCGCCTACTAAATTTGCTAATTTCATAATATAAAATCCTCCTAAAAATAAAAAAGCCCTAAACAGCAAATAAACTGTTTAGGGCGAACTTAACTAAAATAAAAGTCCGCGGTACCACCTAAATTCGGAAAAACCGCACTGTTATACTCTATTACGGGAGCACCCGTTGTAGCCTACTATTATTTCGGTACACAGCTCCGAGATGGGTTCAGTAGTTTTAAAATAAAGGCTTTCAGCGGCCGCCCTCTCTCTAAAAAATCAAAAAAACTTACTATTTCTCTTCATTGCTTTTTAAATATTTAATACAATAACATTATATATGCATACGCTAGTTTTGTCAAGACTTGCAACATTCATACTGCTAATTTTACAAGTTTATAATGTTATCCAATATCTACGTGTTAGCTTTTCACCTTCTGGCAATTTGTTTTCTAAAATACCGCCGTTTTTTTCTATAGTTTTTGCACTCGCTATGTTTTTATCATCACAAGTAACAAGCACTTTTTCAAGGCTGCGTTCTTTGCACTTTTCTAAACAAAGCTCTAACATTTGTGTGGCATATCCCTTTTTGCGCTCGCTAGGTAAAACGCTATAACCTATATGCCCACCAAATTTTGCGAGATACTCATTTAACTCATGACGGAAATCAATAAAACCTACAAGTTTTTCGGTTTCGTCAAATGCAAGATATGTGTGCGAGGTTACAAGCTCTTTTGGGCAAGTTTCAATACTATGCAACTTGCAATTTGCAGTGTACCAGCTATCAAAAGTATCGTGTCCTGATAAGTTAGACGTGCCGTCCATGCTATCGCCATTTGCTAAAAAATCCGCCTTGTATGCCATAATTTGCTGTGCGTGTTCTGGCTTTGGTAAAATCAATTGTAGTTTCATAGTACTCTCCTTTTTTTAATGTGTTTTTTAAATATTTTCTCAGTATATCACAATAAATTTATTAATTCAAGCAAAATTAAATAGATGTAAAATCTTAAACAAATGAATTAAACTTATTATTGTATTTTTTTATTTTATTTGATATAATTTTCTAGCACACATATTTGAATATAAACTATTATTTAGAACAGGAAACAAAATGAGTGAATTAAACAAAGATTTTACAATAAGAAAAGGCGTACTAGTTAGCTACAACTCTAAACAAACAGATGTTGTTATACCTAGCGAGGTAACTGTAATAGGCCTAGATGTGTTTCGAAACTCGCAAATAACTAGTGTAACCTTGCACAGTGGTATAACAAAAATAATGAACTCTGCATTTAATAGTTGCAAAAAACTCAAAAAAATTAATATACCATATAGTGTAACTGAAATTTGTGATTTTGCATTTAGCAATTGCGAAAAATTAGAAGAAGTTGTTTTTAACAACGGCATTAAAACTATTGGTGATTATGCTTTCCACCAATGCAAATCCTTAACTAGTGTAAACCTGCCAGATTCCATAGATAATATTGGTTCGCTGAATTTTGTAGATTCGCCTTGGTATGCAAATTTATCTGCTGATTTTAATATTTTTGGCTATACCCTGCTTAAATACAACAGCAGTAACAAAAACCCAAAAATACCAAATAGAGTAAAAACAATTGGTTACGGTGCTTTTAAAAGCTCTGATATAGAAAGCGTGATTATCCCTGATAGTGTAACCAATATACAAGGTGGAGCATTTATAGATTGTGCAAATTTGCAAAAAGTTGAAATACCACAAAGCGTAAAAGAAATTGGCATGGAAGCTTTTGAACGCACACCTTGGCTAGAAAACCAAAAAGATGAATTTGTTATTGTTGGCGATAACATACTTATAAAATCAAATAGCAATGTGGCAAATGTAGCAATTCCAAGCGGAGTGCGTGCAATAGGTTACGATGTTTTTAAAGCGAATGAAAATATAACAACACTTACAATACCAAACACCGTTACGCATATTTTTGCAGGTGCGTTTGAAACCTCATATACCATAACCAGTGTAGAAATACCTAGCAGTGTTGTTGAAATTGGCTATGAAGCTTTTAGTTACACCACATGGTACGAAAATTTAAAAGATGATTTCACTATTGTTGGCGATGGTATTTTGCTAAAATGCCTAGCTAACACTCAAACTTTAACTATACCAAGCAATGTTAAAACTGTTATTTCTGATGCTATTGAATATAACGCTAACGTTGAGCATGTTATATTCTCGGAGGGTGTTAAAACCATATGCACAGAGGCAATTGTAGGTGCAAAAGTTAAAACTATTACTTTACCTAATAGCGTTGAATATATAGGCGAGCAACTTTTTACCTACGAGGATAGTTTTGACGGCTTTTATTGCGATGAAAACAGCTACGCTGCACAGTATGCACTACATAACAATATAGCAGTTGGCGCACAAGAAATTGCTGAAAAAATAGCAAAACCTAAGCCACAAGTTAAAAAAAGTAAAACTAGCCTTTATGCGGCAATATTTTTAATTGTGCTAGCAGTGCTTTCTTTTTTACCGAGGTTTTGGGAATAAATATTTTTTTCTATTTACAATTAGCAAAGTTAATAAAACAACTTATATAAAGTAAAAAGGGTGCTACAACGATAATATGTTGTAGCACCCTTTTATAATATTAATAAATTTTATACTGGGTGTGATTTATTATTGTAATCTGCATGGTCTGCATCTACACCTTGCAATTTTTCGTTGCGTTTATCAAAGAACTTCGAAGCAACCTGTGGGAACATAGCATAGCTTAAAGTATCTTCTTCTTGTATAGCGTATTTTGCAGCTTCTGCTTTTAGTTTGTCCATTTCTGGTTCTAGCATATCTGCAAAACGGCAAGTGATTGGTTGCTCATCACCAAGTATAAATTTTTGGAACTCTGGTTTAATTGGCGCAGGTGTTTTGCCGTAATCGCCACGAACAAGGCCTTTAAACTCTTTAGTTACCATTTTGTAGCGTTCGCCCATGATAACGTTAAACACCGCTTGTGTGCCAACAATTTGGCTAGTAGGTGTAACTAGTGGTGGATAGCCTGAATCCTCACGTACACGTGGAATTTCGTGCATAACTTCATCTAGTTTATCCTCTTTGCCAGCATCTTTTAATTGTTGTAGCATGTTTGAGAACATACCGCCTGGAACTTGATATAAAAGAGTGTTAGCATCAACACCTAAAGATTTTTGGTTGATTTGGCCGTTGCCAATATATTTTGCACGTAGTTTAACAAAGTGCTCACGCACAACATTTAAAGCGTTTAAATCAAGGCCTGTGTCGTAATCAGTACCTTGTAAAGCTGCAACCAAAGATTCAGTAGGCATGTGAGATGTACCTAGTGCAAGTGGGCTGATAGATGTATCAATAATATCAGCGCCAGCCTCTATACCTTTGATGATAGACATAGATGCAAGGCCAGATGTATAGTGGCTGTGTATGTCAACAGGAATGGATATAGTCTTTTTAAGCATGTTAACAAGCTCAAATGTAACATATGGTGTTAGCAAACCAGCCATATCTTTAATGCAAATAGAGTCAGCGCCCATTTCTTCAAGTGTTTTTGCATATTTTGCAAAGTACTCGTTGCTGTGCACTGGGCTTAGTGTGTAGCTAATACAGCCTTGCACATGGCCTTTTTCTTTATTAGTTGCTTTAATAGCTGTTTCTAGGTTGCGAGGGTCGTTCAAAGCATCGAAAATACGAATGATATCTATACCATTAGATATTGATTTTTGAACAAAATACTCAACAGCGTCATCAGCATATGGGCGGTAGCCTAGCATATTTTGGCCACGGAAAAGCATTTGCAATTTTGTGTTTGGCATTTCTTTTTTCAAAATGCGTAGACGATCCCAAGGGTCTTCATCCAAAAAGCGTAGGCAGGAGTCAAATGTAGCACCGCCCCAGCACTCAGCAGAGAAGTAACCTACTTTATCAATAGCTGGCAATATTTCGCGCATTTCGTCCATAGTCATGCGTGTTGCTAGCAATGATTGGTGGGAGTCACGTAAAACAACTTCTGTAATTTTAACAGGCTTTTTTGCCATGGTATTTCACCTCACAAATCAGTTCATAGAAACAAGCACGTCACCGGAGTTTACGGAATCGCCCTTGTTTACGTTAATTGCTGCAACTACACCGTCTTGTGGTGCAACAATATCATTTTCCATTTTCATCGCTTCAAGTATTAATAGTACATCGCCAGATTTTACAGATGCACCAACAGCAACTTTAACATCAATAATGTTGCCAGGCATTGGAGAAACAACGGATATAGCGCCAGCAGCAGCGGCAGGTGCAGCAGCTTTTGGTGCAGGTGCAGCGGCAGCAGCTTTTGGTGCAGCAGCAACAGGAGCGCTAACTGGTGCACTACCAGCAGCTGTTTCCTCTACGCTAACGCTGTAAGGTGTGCCGTTAACTGTAATGTTAAAAAATTTCATGGGAAATTTCCTCCTCATTTATATTATGTAAATATGTCTAAATTTTATAAAGCCATGTTTGCGTGTTTTTTAGGTAGACGCACTGCACGTTTGTTTGCAAGTATTTCCATGCTTGCAACTAAAGCACCACGTAAATTTTGAGCATCGCAAACCATATCAGCAACACCGCTCTCAACTGCGTTTTGAGCACTGCAAACGCTTGCAGAGTATTCTGCTGCTTTTGCATTTGTTGCGGTTTGAATATTATCTGAAGCTTCAATTTCAGATTTATATAACACAGAAACAGCAACTTTAGGGCAAACAGCGCTAACAACACAGCCAGGTACAGCTATTTTAATATCAGCACTTGCTAAAGCAGTGTAAACTGGGCCAACAACGCTACCAGCAAAAACAGCAATTTTTGCAGTGGTTGCATCAGCATAAGTAGCTGTTAAACGAGCTGCTTGGCGTATGCCACCAGCAAGGTCGTTTTTGCCTGTTTGTTTAAAGCCTTCTGTATCAATAACAGTAACAACTGGTACACTAAAAGCATCGCAAAGGCGTACAAAACGAGCTGTTTTTGTAGCTGACCTATCGCAAATTTCTTTACCTGTAACAACTACGCCAACTGTATCGCCGTTTATAGTTGCTAGTGCGTGGTATGTGCTAGTTTCTCTGCATGCAAAAATTGCAACAGCGCTGTCTTTATCTACAAGGGCAGCAGCAATTTCAGCGGTAGATGCGCCTTTTTTGTAGGCTACTGCTGGTTCTTCGTGTGCAAAAACAGAGCTAACAGCTAAGTTATTAGCTGGTAATAAACCTACAACATGTGCAGCTTTTTCAGCGGCTTCCTCTGCTGTTTTTGTGCCTATGCCAACAACGCCAGCTTTTTTAGCGGCATCTAATGTGCCAAGCTCGGTTTTATCGCCATTTGCACCACTTGTAAAAGGAGCTGTGAAGAACAATTCTGCATCCTCTGACATAATGCATAGATCAGCATTTGTAGCAGAAATTGCAGAAGTTGCGCCACAAACGCCAACTACAACTGCTATTTGTGGAACTACGCCTGAAACTTTGGCGATAGTAGCATTTAGTTTTGCGCTTGCTGCTAAAACTTCAAGGCCTTCTTCTAGTTTTGCACCTACTGAGTTGTAAAACGTTACCACTGGAGAGCCTGTTTGAGCCGCCATTTCAAGAACCTTAATATTCTTTTCTACATCTTTAACAGTAACAGCCTCGCCGTTTTGGTAAACAACGTAGCTTTGCTGTCCATTGGCATAACCACAAGCGGCACTAACAGCACCGTTTGCGAACAAAGATGTATACACACCTTCGTCATAGAACTTTGCTAGGATTTCCTCTTTGATAATTTTTGAAGCCATGTATGGACCTCCCGCTTCCTTTTTTTTGTTTATTGTAATCCGAAAAAAGTGCTGAATGTGCTATATTCTTTACTTTTGCAAATTACATTGTGTACAATTATTCTAATTATACTATCTCTGCATGAATTGTACAAGCACTTTTGATACATTCACCTGTAGAAAACGTGCCCAGATAGAAAAAACTTTTTAGTAAATATTGCCTTATTTGCTGAATACTCTGTTACTTTGCATTGCTAAAGCAAGCAAAATCATTCACCATTGCTATTAGCACCAGCAACTAATCAAATTATTAATCAATTTTAGGGATACCAAGCCAGATACCCCTAAAATAAAATCATGTTTTTCTGCGTGGTTTCTTTGAGCCTACTGCGCGTGGTGCTTGCTCCTTTTTAGGCGCACCAGAACCCATTGGCCCAGTTGCACCAGAAGAACGACCGCCACGACCAGCAGCAGCGTTGCGTGTAAATTTGCCTCGGCCACCTTTGCCTGTTATACCAGCCTCTGCACGGCGTGCAGCTGCCTCTTGTTGGCGAGATGTGCGTGTGTGTGCACGGCCTTTTGCTGCCGCAGCTTTTAGCGTTTGTAGCTCTAGTTTTGTTAAATCCCTGTATTCGCCTGGTTGTAGCATGCCTAATTTTACGCAGCCCTCATTATTACGTTTTAGGCGTATAACCTCTAGGCCAACAGCCTCGCACATACGGCGTATTTCACGATTTTTACCCTCACGCAAGGTCATTTCCATAACAGTACGTCCAGTATCATCAGCCACAACATTAATTACAGCTGGCAAAGTTTTTGTGCCATCATCAAGTACAACACCTCTTGAAAGCTGTACAATTTGTTGTTCTGTTGCGTGTGGGCGCACTGTAACACGGTAAAGTTTTGATATTTCGCCAGATGGGTGAATCATAGCGTCCGCAAACTCACAATCGTTTTTCATAAAAATTAAACCTTCGCTATCTTTA
>CAYJJL010000084.1:0-8655 GCA_964370455.1 uncultured Faecalibacterium sp. | reverse complement strand
ATTGCGATAGTTCAAAAGGCTTGGGAGAGTATAATAAAAGTTTTTTCTTAGAATTGCGTAATGATTTCAATAAGAAGAAGACTTTTGATTATCATTACTATATAATGCTCTATACTCTAATCGTTTTTTCCTTTAATAACCAAATACGATTTAATAGCAAAGAGGAGTTTAATTTGCCTGTGGGCAAAAGAGACTTTAATCTCAAAATGCAAGAGAAACTTAAAACATTTATTGCTCGACTTCAAGAAGTTAATTCCTCTTTTTCGTCAATAGATTTTAGAAAGCTTGATATTTCAAAGCTAGGTGGAAATGATTTTGTTTACGCTGACCCTCCTTACTTGATAACATGTGCTTCGTATAATGAAAGTGGTGGTTGGAGTGAAAATTTAGAAAAAGAATTGCTATCCTTTTTAGATGGCTTGCATGAACGAAAAATAAAGTTTGCACTTTCAAATGTATTACGCAGTAAAGGCAAAGAAAATTCCATTTTACTGAACTGGCTTGATAAAAATAAAGAAAAGTATAAAGCGATTCACTTGAACCATTCTTACTCAAATTCAAATTATCAAACAAAAGACAAGACAACAAAAAGTGAAGAAGTCCTTATTGTAAACTATTAGAAGGAAAAGTTATGGAAATTAAAGGAAACCAAATATTCAACTTGATGGATACAAATGGCAGACGTAACGATATAATTAATGCTTACAAAGTTTATTTAGAAATATTAAGAGACTTATCGCTTTCTCATCCGCAAGAAAGTTGGGGAACTTATCCAAAAAGCATTAAACAGTTTCTCTTCTATGAAGAAGCTATAGAAAGATCTAGTGATGTTTTTCAACAACATAAAAATTATGACGAATTTGTCAAAGTGTTAGGAGGTGAAAGAGAGTTATTTCTAGCAAAGAAATTCACACCCTCACCTCAGCTTGTCATAAATGGAAAAACTTTTTCAACAATCTTAGATGAATCAATTGAGAGTAGAGCAAGGCACTACACGAGCAATCTTGTGAAGCTTGGATTTGTCGATTCAGAACGAAATATAACAGAAGCTGGGGCTTCATTTTTAAATAATCGTATTGAAAGAGACTATCTTGAAGAATTGTTACCTCTTGATGATATAAATATTATTCTCATTAGGCAGCTACTAAAATTAAAAATCTTTTCAAAGCCTGATGAAAATGGAACAAGAACCTACTATTCTCCATTTTTAATGGCTATGTATCTTTTGTTGAAAGAAGAAAATATTGATAAAAAGGATTTTGCAGTTGTTGTGCAAAGCTTATCGCCTTATATTTTAGATGAGCTAAAAGAGGAAATTGTAAATAAAACAAACTTACACCCCAATGTTTTATATTTTATTTTTGCCGCAGTTGCCTCGCAAAATTTACAAGAGGATTTTAAGCGAGCAGGTATTTCGGCTGAAATTTTTTGGGAAACTATTAATGATTTTACTTATAAAATATCTGAATCCAAAATGGTTGATGGCTGTTTCGGCATACAAAAAGGCTCATTTTGTTGGTATAGCATTTTATTTAACCTAAACCTATTTAAACTTGGGCGCTTAGAATTTGAGCGCATAAAACTCCCCTTTGATTGCACTTTAGGCGAGCAACTTTTTAAGCGTGGCACACTTGCTTTTTCAGTGCATATACCATCTTGCGGTGCTTTTGGTAGCGATTTACGTTTAGCCTCGTATAAAAAAGCTTATGATTTTTTTGCTGAGGAAACACAAGGCAACCCGATTTTATTTATATGTCATTCATGGCTTTTATACCCTGAAAATGCTAATATTTTTGCGCCAAACTCAAACTCGCTAGATTTTTATAACGAATGGCACATAGCACACGTTTTTGAGGAAGATACTTTTACAAATGCATGGCGTGTTTTTGGCAAAGATTACGAAAGTGGTAATATGCCAAATAAAACAGGTTTACAACGTGCTTTTATTGCGCACTTAGAGCAAGGTGGGCGCACAGGTAATGGCTACGGAATAATGCTTTTTGATGGCGAAAAAATAATTAATCGTTAATTTTTACTTTTAAAAAAACTTATTAATACTGGTTACAAAAAAAGTGCTTACAAAGTTTAACTCTGTAAGCACTTTTTATTGATATGTTAAAATTTATGCACCTAATTTTACAGCTAAACGCTTTGCAATTTCTTGTATAAATGTAATACTATCAACTGCTTTAGGTGTAATGCCCTCTGCCAAACCACAAAGGTCTTTTGTCATTATACCTTCGTTTAAGGTTTGTAGGCTTGCAGCTTCTAGCGCATCACCAAAAGCCATTAAATCTGGCAAGTTATCAAGCTCGCCACGTTTTTTAAGTGCACCACTCCATGCAAAAATAGTCGCCATTGGGTTTGTGGAGGTTGCCTCGCCTTTTAACCAGCGGTAATAATGGCGTGTAACAGTGCCGTGCGCTGCCTCGTACTCATAGTTGCCATCTGGGCTAACAAGCACGCTTGTCATCATTGCAAGGCTACCAAAAGCAGTTGAAACCATGTCGCTCATAACATCGCCATCGTAGTTTTTACATGCCCATATAAAGCCACCCTCGCTACGTATAACACGAGCAACGATATCATCAATTAGGCTATAAAAATACGAAATGCCAGCATTTACAAATTTTGCTTCATATTCTTCATCATAAATGCGCTGGAAAATCTCTTTAAATTCACCATCGTATTTTTTGCTAATGGTATCTTTTGTGCCAAACCATAAATCTTGTTTTTCGTTTAGCGCATATTCAAAACAACTACGTGCAAAACTTTCAATTGAGGTATCTTTGTTATACATGCCTTGTAATACGCCTGGGCATTCAAAATCATATATAGCTTCCTCTGTTAATTCGCCAGCTTCGTTTTTAAAGGATAATGTTGCAACACCTTTTTCAGTTATGCGAAACTCTGTTGCTTTATAAACATCACCATATGCATGACGTGCTATTACTATTGGTGCTTTCCAGCTACGTACAGCAGGTTTAATACTATCTATCATTATTGGTGCACGGAATACTGTACCATCTAAAACAGCACGTATAGTTGCATTAGGGCTTTTCCACATTTCGTGTAGTTCGTATTCTTGCACACGTTGTGCGTTTGGTGTTATTGTTGCACATTTTACAGAAACACCATATTTTTTATTGGCAAGGGCAGCTTGCATGGTAACTTCATCGCCTGTTTCATCTCTATATGGTAGGCCTAAATCGTAATATTCTGTGTTTAATTCTACAAAAGGGCAAATTAAATCTTCTTTAATTTGTTTCCACAAAATACGTGTCATTTCGTCGCCATCCATCTCAACTAAAGGCGTCGTCATTTTAATTTTTTCCATGTTTTTTCTCCCATTGTCCATTCAATATGTTTTCACTATTCGGTTAATTTTAACATTATGTGCGGTGTATATATGCCTCACGTTCTGCCCCAACAGAAATGTAAGTTATACGGCATCCTACAGCTTTTTCTAGGTATAGCACATAATCTTGTGCTGCTTTTGGCAAATCTTCCCATTTGCGCACTGCTGTTATATCACAGTGCCAACCAGCTAAATATTCTACCACTGGTTTTGCTGTATTTAATGCATCACCCATAGGAAAACGTGTTGTAGTAGTGCCATCTTTTAAAGTATAGGCTGTTACAACAGGAATTTTCTCCATATAATCTAAAACATCCATTAAGGTAACAGCAACTTCATCACAGCCTTGGCACGAAACACCATAGCGGCTAGCTACTATATCAATAGGACCAACACGGCGTGGGCGGCCTGTTGCCGCACCATATTCGTGCCCTGCTTCACGTAAATCGTGCTGTTCTTGCTCTGACATTGCTAGCTCTGCTGCAAATGGGCCATCACCCACGCAAGAGCTATATGCTTTCATTACACCTATGGAGTTATTTAGCTTGCGCCCTGGTACGCCTGCGCCTATTGGAGCATACGCACCTATAACGTTTGAGCTAGTTGTATATGGATAAATACCAAAATCAACATCTCTCAATGCACCTAGTTGTGCTTCAAATAATATTTTTTTGCCTGCATCGTCGGCATCTTCTAAAAATGCACCAACGTCACAGATATAATCTTTAAATAGTTCTGCATATTTTTTGCACCATGCAAATGTTTCTTCTAGGTTAATTTGTGCTGAACCATAGCAACCTTCCATAACAAGGTTTTTGGAATCAACCATTGTTTCAAGGCGTTTTTTAACTGCATCATCAAAATGTAGTAAATCACCCCTGAGCAAGGTTTTTTTCATATATTTATCGCCATATGCATATGCAATACCACGTTTGGGTGAACCAAACTGTGCGCCTGTTTTTGCAAGGCGTGCTTCTTCGAGGCCATCTTGTTCAACATGGTAAGGCATAGTGATTGTTGCCCTATCAGAAATTTTTAGGTTTGCTGGTGTAATTGCAATGCCTTTTTAACGCAAGGTTGCAATTTCTTTTTCTAGGTGGGCAGGGTCAATAACCATACCATTACCCATAACACAGACAACTTCCTCACGTAAAATACCAGATGGTAATAAGTTTAACACAAATTTACCACGTGGGTTTTTAACGGTGTGCCCTGCATTGTTACCGCCTTGGTAGCGTACAACTATATCGTACTCGCTACTAAGCAAATCAACCATACGGCCTTTACCTTCATCGCCCCAGTTTATACCTGTAATTGCTGTTAACATAATTTATCCCTCTATTATTATAAGAGCAGGCCTTTTCCGCACACCTTGTACGGGATTCGCCGCCTGTTTCAAATTAATTATCGTAGCCATTAAATACACTACTGTTCGCAATATTAAAACTTACTGCTTTTTGTTAAAAAATATCCTTATATATGATATCACGAATTGTGAAAAAAGGAAAGTGTCAAGATACCATTTTCAACATTTTCAACAACAAAAAGCAATATTTTATCGCTCCAAAATACAACATTTCCCCGTTTCTTTAAAAAAAACAGTTCAAATGATAGTTCTTTTTGTTTTTGTATCTGCCACGCACACAAATAACTAGTTTTTATCTTTTGGTTTTAACGGACGCACTTGACCATCTGGTGTTTCTACGTCTATATTATCAAGCTGTGCACGGAAAGATTTTCTGAAATCTACGATATATTCATCACGCAGAGCTTTTTGTTCAGCTTTTTCCTCCACAGTTAGGCCTTGTTCTGTTTTGCTTTTACGAGCTAGCTCGTTTATACGTGCAACTTTTTCAGGTTTCATTATATTTCCCCTTTCGAAAATTATTTTAACAGATATAGTATATCATATTTACGTTTTATATCAAGTCTTTGCACTTTTTAAGTGTTTATGTTATACTTTTTTTATTAAATAAATATGTTGCACTTTAGCACATAATCGCAAATAACACCACGGAGAATAACCATGCCAAGAGTACAAACGAATGTTCAGAAAATGGACGCCGCATTAGCACAGCTTAAACAGGCGCAAACCAATGGCGAGCCAAAGCCACGCCTTTTATTACACGCATGCTGTGCGCCTTGTTCTAGCTATGTTTTAGAGCTACTACACACGCTTTTTGATGTGCATATATATTTTTATAACCCAAACATATGGCCACAGGCAGAACACAACCGCCGAGCGCTAGAGCTTGAGCGTTTTTTAGCCGATGTATACACTGATAAAGTAACTTTAACACAAAGCGCATTTTTGCCTGAGGATTTTTACAGCGCAATTAGCGGTTACGAAAACGAACCCGAACGTGGTGCACGTTGCAAAATTTGTTATAAATTGCGTATGGAGCACGGTGCTGAATATGCAAAGGCAAACGGTTTTGATTATTACACTACCACACTTTCGATAAGCCCACATAAAAATGCAGCTTGGATTAACGAACTAGGTGAAGAAATAGCCGAAAAATATGGCATACCACCCCTACCTAGCGATTTTAAAAAGCACGGCGGATATCAGCGCAGTTTGGAAATAAGCAAGGAATATGAGCTTTACCGACAAAATTACTGCGGTTGCGAATTTAGCGCAAAAGCTGCACAAAAGCACAGTGATTAAATAACGAATTAGTACAACTAATAATTAACATTGCGGTGGATTTATTGCAAAGCGATATTTTAAAATATTTTGCAAGCAAACAATTATAATTTAAAAAACAGGTGCATTAGTAAATCAACTAATGCACCTGTTTAATTATTGCTATTATATTTACTAAAAGAAAAAACGCTAAACCAAATTGGTTTAGCGTTTTTTAAGAGCTAGTGGACGGATTTGAACCCCCGACCTGCTGATTACAAATCAGCTGCACTACCACTGTGCTACACTAGCATTTATCGTGTGCCCTCAAGGCTACGAACGATATTATACCACTTTATTTCAAACAATGCAAGTGTTTTTTTAAACTTTTTTGTATTTTTTTTAATTTTGTTTTCTAAAATGATTTAATCAAAACATTTACAACATTAAAACGTTAAAAAATATCAAGTGATTTCTGCTAAAGATTTTTGCAATTTCGCAAAATCTTCAAGCGTTAGGTTTTCTGGGCGTGCTTTTATTGGTAGCTCAGCGTTTTCAATAGCTTTTGAAACAACATCTTTTGGCAAATGTAAACCAGATGAAATGGAATTTAATGCTGTTTTGCGCCTTTGGCTAAATGCCGCACGTATAATTTCAAAATAACCCTTTTCATCTTCTATATCTACAGCTGCATTTTTGCGCACTTGCAAACGCATAACTGCGCTTGTAACTTTAGGCGGTGGCGTAAAGCTTGATGGTGCAACTTTAAACAAAAGCTCTGGCTCTGAAAAATATGTTACTGCATAGCTAATAGCACCACTCTCTCTTGAGCCTGGCTGTGCGCTCATGCGGTCTGCGGCTTCTTTTTGAACCATTACAGTTATGCTTTCAATGGGTAGTTTTTCTTGCAATAGTTTCATAACTATTGGGCTTGTTATATAGTAAGGCAAATTTGCGCAAACCGCTATTTTATCAAAACCTGCAAACTCTGTTTTAATAAATTCTTTTAAATCTATTTTTAAAACATCTTGCAAATGTATTTTAACATTATCAAACTCCGCTAAAGTTTCTGCCAAAATTGGTGGCAAGCGATGGTCAACTTCCACCGCTACCACTTTTTTTGCCACCATTGCAAGCTCTTTTGTAAGCACACCAAAGCCAGGGCCTATCTCTAATACGCCGTAGGTTTCATCTATACCGCTTTCAGCAACTATATTAGGGCAAATGTTAGGGTTTACTATAAAGTTTTGCCCAAACCCCTTAGAAAGCTCGAAATTGTGCCGCGCACAAATTGATTTAATTGTTGAGATATCCGTTAAATTTGGCATGTTATTCCTTTATTATTCTTCGTCGCTATCTTCGCTGGATGAGCTATCTTCGCTGGATGAACTCTCTTCGCTTGATGAGCTTTCTTCGCTACTTGTTTCATCAGATGAGCTTGTTTCCTCAGAGCTATCTGTGCTTTCTGTTGTAGCATCCTCACCTTCAGCTGCTTCGTCTTCAGTTGTTTCGCTTTCTGCGGCTTCGGCTTCTTCATCAGCTTTTTCAACTGCTGAAACACTTGTTTCGCCAGTTGTATTATCGATAACATCTAACGCTGTTAATAATTGTGGGTCTGTTTGTAAAGTAAACTCATAATATAAAGCTTGTTCGTCAGCAGATAGTTTACGTTCAACATCAACTGGTATACCAACACCATTAAAACTTGTACCATCTGTTAAAAATAACTCTGCAACTGTTAGCACAACTGCGCTACCATCTGAAAGGCGGTGTGGGCTACTTTGTATTGTACCTTTGCCCATTGTTTGCACACCTACTATTTGTGCATCTGCCATGCGGCGTGCGCTATCAGCAAAAAGCTCTGCTGCACTTGCTGTGTTTTCGTTAACTAAAACAACCATAGGCAAAGTTTCTGCCTGGCCATAAGTGCGGCCTACAACAAGTACATCACCATTGCCGTATTGTGCTGTTGCAACAACACCCTCTGGTGCAATTATATCTATACAACGTACAGTTTCATCTAAAATACCGCCCTCGTTATCACGCACATCAAAAACTAATGACGTTGCACCTTGCGATTTTAAGCTAGAAATTGCCGCATCTAACTCAGAAGGTGTGTTAGCATCAAAAACTCTAATATCAATGTAACCATATTTACCCTCTAAAAGTTCATAGTTAACAGTAGTTTCAGTATAGCTACGGCGTGTTATAACACTAACTTGTTCTTCACGCAGGGCATTTAACCAAGTTATTTCAACCGTAGTGCCTATTTCGCCTAAAAGTGCTTTTTCGATAGCTTCGTTATCGGCTATATTTTTTACGTCAACACCATCAATTTTGGTAATATAAACACCGTCTTCAACACCTAAATCATCTAAAGGCGCGCCAGCATAAACGTCCAAAATTTTTGCAAAACCCGTGTGAGGGTCGTTGACTAGCTCTGCACCTATGCCTACTTTTGTGCCAGTTTGTATATCCAAAAACTCTGCATATGCATCGGCTGAGTAGTACTTAGCGTATGGGTCACCTGTACCAAAAACATAGCCTGAGGCAATTGTATCTTGCAATGTTTTTTCATCTATTGGGTAATAATCGTTAGCACGTATATAAATATCATGTTCTGATATTTTTGAATACATTACTTCTTTTTCCTTAACACTTGCAACTGTGC
>CAYJJL010000083.1:6456-8720 GCA_964370455.1 uncultured Faecalibacterium sp. | reverse complement strand
TATACTCATTATATACAATATACACGTTAGTGTCAATGTACAAAATCAACAAAAACAAATGTTTTTTATTTACGTACAATCTAATAAAATGCAAAAAACACCCGATATAAGCCTCCATGCATTATATCAGGTGTTTTTTTAATTTGTATAATAAATCAGTATCGCTTTTCAATTTCTTCTCTTGCAATTTCCACCCAACGTGAAGCGTTGCGTGGGTTTCTTCCGAGTGTGTGGTTATCTTTCATTATAAGTTCGATTATACAATCTTCATTGCCATGAAGTGCTCTATTTAAATCCTTCCTGACCTCTTCTTCCGAAATTTCTTTCAAAGAAAGCGGTGTCGGACTTACTTTAATCGACGAAATATATTTATTCGATAAGATTTCACTTAACTTTTCTTGTGATGACCATGGTGAGCACGAAACTCTCCTCAATCTTGGCAACTCCTTAACGTAACTCCAACGCGTATCAAATGGCTCGCAACAACCATAACAATTTAACCCAAATTTTTCTGCAATTCTTTTGTGGTAGGGGAAGACAAATTCACCGTACATCTCAGGAGAAATCGCTGTTGTTTCTTGACTTTCAACAAATCCCCACATATCCATTGTTGTAAAGTTATCTTTATGTGACAACTCCTCCGTAAACCCAAAACCTCCAGAACCTACATACGTCCCGTCGAGATTTTGTGCTATAAGACCATTTTCGATTAAATAATCCAACTTTGCAATCGTTCCTTCGCACAGCAAATTCATAAGGCGATGAACATACTCTGGTTCAATTAATAAATCGCACATAAAATCCTCAAGACCTCTAAGGTTTATAAAATCCCAAGTCAGTCCTAGTGTCCAATACCAAGTGTTTTTTCTCCTCACCTTTAAAATATCGCCAAAAACATCGTTAGCTAAACTTAAAACTCGATTTGATTCATCTAGATTAATCTTGATTTTCGGAAAGTGAATTTTCTCAAAATCTTCCTCATAATCTTCAATAGCTTGTTTAACAATATAAGCACCGCCTTTTTCACCACCTAATTTTTCAAGGTTTACGCCCCAACCCGTAGTTGTATACGAATATGGCACATCAAAGTACGGCTCAATTACCTTATCGTCTTTCAAAACTTCAAACCAATATATTTGTTTTTTGAGATACATTTCCCAAACTCTAGCTAACGGATCTCTACATTTTAAAGTTTCCGCTGGAATACATTCATTCCACCCATTTTCAGGATCGATAAAAACAAGCGGTGTATTAATCTTCAAGTCATTATGTAAAGTCCAAAGTTTTGATTTTTCTTTTTGTATATCGAGCTCCGCTATTTCCGCAACTCTTTTTGCAAGTTCCCTTAATGTTTCAATTTCATCTTTGCCGAAAATGTAATTTGTTTCCATTCCGTGTAGTTCTGGAAACCCCGCTGCTGTTTGCATCGTTGCAGGATCGCCAGTTTGTTTTATACCAGCCATTTTTCCTCCTACCCATGATTACAACCTTTGACTAAACATCAAAGATTTTATTCATGCCAATATTATTCAACTCGCCATAAATTCCAACTAAATTTTTTTATCATCTTTTTTAAATTGTAAATATTGAATAAAACAAATAACTCCTGCAACAATATAACAAAAAGCCATTATAGATGCATCTTTGTCAAACAATGTTATAGAACTACTGTGTATCATGCCAATTAGTGATATGCCAGCCATAACAAAAGCAGTTATGCTTGCAGCACCATATTTTTTTGTTATTAAATATTCTAGCCACGTTGCCCACAAAAGGCTTAACAAAAATGCTCCGTTAGCTAAAAGGTTTATGCCTCGCATAGTTAAATTAAAACTAGCAAATGTTTCCGCTGAAATTTCTGCCATAACACCGCCTGCCGCTTGCACACCGTTGCCTATAACCATTTGAACATATTGCATAATAATAGGTATTAGCGAAATTATCAACACTGGCATAAGCTCTTTTGGCGTGCGCTGATAGGTGTTTGCAGTAACTTTAAAACCTACAAAAACTAGCAAAACCATAACAACTTGGTATGGAATTAATGCCATTATAACACCTGTTAAGCCTGTGCACATCAGCACTGCATAAAGTAAACCAACTACTAGCGAATACCCAGCACGTGCATCTATGGATTTCCAGCCATCGTGCCCATAATACACAGTTGTAGGGAAAGGATTACCAAGCAATGCCCCACCAGTTGTAAAAAGTCCGTCCATAAACATCGACTGCCTTTCTGGGTAGGCATCGCCTGCTTGTTTAGC
>CAYJJL010000083.1:0-6446 GCA_964370455.1 uncultured Faecalibacterium sp. | reverse complement strand
AATTGCATATTTGCTAAGGCACTATAATTGGCAAATATGGCACTACCTCGGAAAAACTCTGGAAAATCTCTTTTATAAAAAAGCTTGGTAGCACAATTTGCATATCTACAAAGGATTCCGCCAGTGATGAAACACTCATGTTGCCTGTTAACCAAGCGGCGAGTGTTCCCACCAAAATTACAGCTAAACCCATTGGAAATTTGCCACTTAATATTGGCAGTTTCGCAATGTAACCCATAAATATAATAAGCACAGGGATAACAGCAATTTCTGGTTTATCAAAAACCACTATTATCCCAGCTATTGTCAGCCATATAAACGCACTAGAGGCAAGGTTGCCTAATAAAGCAGATGTTGGAATAATTTTGATTATAAACCTACCAAAATAAGCACCCATAATTTCGATTAAGCCACCAATAAAACCAGCCGCTAACGACACCCTAAAGGCAAGCATAGCATCGCCAGTGCTCCAGTATATAGGCCCCATAATTAAAAACAGCCAGCTTGCAACTTGCGCAGCGCCTATTCCATATGGCAAAGCTGTAACGTTTTGCCTTTTTTCTTTTTTAGCTAATCGCAACGCTTCGTAAAAATACCAAACGTTGCCTAATAAAGTTGCTATGCCAATAGCAGGCAACATTTTGCCTAAAACTAAAGAGGACGGCATACCAAACACAAAAAGCATTACGCCAACAGCAGAAAGCACCTTGGATAAACCATCAAAAAACAAGCCAAATGTAGCGTCTAAATCGCCTTTGCCCCACGGCTGATAACGAAAATCCATTTTATTCCTCAATTCTATATTAAAACTTATTTAATCTAGATTATTTGCCATAAATTAATTGATGGCGGAAATAAAAGAAACTATCGCTATGCGCATGTATAGATAGCATACGTGTGTGTGGGTGTTCTTTAGATGTAAACTCTTTGCCAAATTGGCCAATCGTTAGAGCTTTGCCACCCAAATAAACACATGAATAATTTAAAAAGAACTCGTCCATTAATTGCTCGCCCACTAGATAATGCGCATACGATGGAGTTTCAACTAATAATTTATCAAAACCGCCTTTTTTGAGTGCATATAGTGCAACATGTGAATCCGGGAATTTATCCCCAGTTAGGAGAACAACAACTTTACCATTTGCATTTTTTATGGTAGCTATATGTTCAGCTGTTAAATCATCTTTGCTTTTTAGTGGGCCAACTAAAACATATTCGTTTTTAATGTTTTGTTCAATATAATCCTTAGCCTGTGCTGAGGTGCTTATCATCACTGGTATTTCAGGTGTATTAAATAAAACATGGTCAAAAGGAATATCCGTTCCGTCTAATGAAGTTATAATGTTAGTAGGCACAGCATATCTACCAGCACAAACACGAGCATCTTCTAGCTCGGCATCAAATATATGCCCTGTGAAATCAGCTTCGGCGCACATTGTCCCTGCGCCAACCATAATACCATCAGCCGCCGCACGCAACATATTTAATATCCACCAATCGGACATTGCGCCGTCTGGGTCTGCTCGGTTTTCTCTAGCAATTAGCGGCCCTTGTGGCGCATCGGTAAATGCAATGCGCCCATCTATAGATGTAACCAAGCTAGTAAAAGTATATGGCCTATCCTCATGTACAGTTTCAAACTTTAAAGCACCATATACGTCCTCAACCTTTTTGCACGCTATTGCTGGCAGTGCAAAATTATCTAAGCAATCACTTTTATAAACTTGTTTCATTTTTACTGTTTCGGCTGGTAAATCCATTTTAAATAACGAAGAACTCATTTTTTGCCCTCTCTTAGTATAATAATATTTCAATTGCATATTCGCTTAACGCAGGTATTTTATGCCAAACTACCGCCACAAACTCCTAGACTTTCACCTGTCATGTATGAGCTATCATCACATGCTAAGAACAACAGCGCATTTGTCATATCATCTAAAGTTCCTAGGCGTTTAAGTGGGTAAATGCTAGCCATTGTTTCTCTAAACGCTTTTAAATCCGCCTCGTTATCAAAACGGCTTTTTACCATGGGTGTTTCAACTAAACCTGGCATTATGCAGTTTGCACGCACATATGGTGCATGCTCTAAAGCTATGCAACGTGTTAGCATTAACACTGCCGCTTTTGATGGGCAATATGCAATACGCTCTGCAATTGGTTTTACACCTAAATCAGAACTAATATTAACAATAGTAGCTTTTTCGCTTTTTTTCAGCTCACCAATTGCCGCTTTGCACATGTTAAACACAGCTGTAACGTTTACAGCAAATTCTTTTTCAAAGCTCTCGGTTGTAGCTGATTCTAAAGATTGAACAATGCTTATACCTGCACAGTTTACAAGGCAATCCACTTTGCCAAATGTTTCAACCGCTTTTGCAACCACATTTTGTGCGTTTTCGTACTTGCACAAATCAGCCTGTACATATACAGCGTTTTCATCCGTAACCACCATGGCACTCTCTATTCCGCAACCAACAACTTTAGCCCCCTCGGATAAAAAGCGCTTTACCGTTGCTTCGCCAATACCAGAACTTGCGCCAGTTATTATTACCACTTTGTTTTGCATTTTCATGAGTTAAACTCCTTTACCGCTTCAATAAGCGCAACAACGTTTTCTATTGGTGTTTTTGCTTGTATGTTATGTATGCTGTTAAACACATATCCGCCATCTTTTGCAAAAATATCTAAACAGCTTAAAACTTCTTCACGCACCTCACTAGGAGTGCCAAAAGGCAAGGTTTTTTGTGTGTTTACACCACCGCCCCAAAATGTTATATCTTTGCCAAAATCAGCTTTTAACATTTTGGCATCCATATCGTTTGCGCTCCATTGAACAGGGTTTATTATATCAAAACCTGCTTCAATTAAATCTGGCAAGAGCTTTCTAATAGCACCGCATGAATGTTTAAAGGTTTTCCAGTTTGTGTTTTGATGTATCCACCCATTTATTTGCTTGTAATATGGCATGTACAAGCTCCTAAAAGTTTCGTTAGAGCAAAATTGTGCATTTTGTGTGCCGAAATCCGTCCCACAAATATATGCAACAGAGATTGCATCACCAAGGGTTTTGTGAGCAATCTCTAGGTTTTTAAGTGCAATTTCTGTTTGCCTTTCAAATATTTCATGTATATATTCAGGGTTTGCAACAGTTGCCATATACCACTCAGAAATATCACGCAAACCTTTTGGGTTTTTAAGCATTGGCGCTGGCACTAAAGCTATATCGCCTAGTGCGCACCCTGGCATAGGCGCAACAATACCTCTTGTTCCTTGTGCTACTTGTGATATTTGTTTTTGCATAAAACTAACTGCATCATCAGACAAAATGCCAAACTCTTCTAAGTTTTCTTCAACTTTTTCATCATCTTCGTCATATGTGTTTCCACGAATAATAGTATCGAAAAAATAACCGCCCACTGGCATGCGTGCACATGGCTCGGCATTTGTATCGCCACAAGGGTATGCCAATATTTCATTTTTATCATTAACTGTAACGTTAAAATCGCTCGAAACTAAAACATCTTGCCCCCATGGGGTTTTCCAATCTTTATATAAATCTTGTTTTAAGCCAAAGATGTCGCTATTAGTTCTAATTGTTTCAACATCAACACCAATAGCATCTTTAAGGTCATCTTCAATGAGGCCAAGCATTTGGTAAGGGTCGCAAATTTTTACAGGTCGGTTTTCTAAGCCATAATGCTTTCTTAAACCCTCAACAACACTACAATGCATGCCTGTTACAGCAGTTGCACCTATATCAAAAGGTACTTCGCCTTGTTTGTGTGCTAGCGCATCTTCTAGTTTTTGTCTGCTTGTTTTATCCATCTTTTTATACCCCTCAACGTGCTTTAACTATTGCGCTTTGTTCATCTTTTGCGCTAGTTCAATTATTTCCTTTGCAATATCTGGGCGTGTTTGCAAGCTATCATGGTCCGAGTTTGGCAAACAAACATTCCCTAGGCAAACTGCCTCTAAATCACCTAACACACCCTCTAAAACCATGCGCCCTGCTTCAAATTGGTTTTTAAAATCAGGTGCGCCACCAACCATTAAAACCGCACCTTTTTTGGTAGGTTTTTCCGCATGGTCTTTGCGGAGAAACGCCGCCCAATAAACTTGCAAGCGGTCTATAATGCATTTCATAGGGCCTGGGATACAGTGGAAATACATAGGCGATGCCATAACAATATTATCTGCTGCATCAATCTTTTTGTAATATTCTTGCATGTCGTCTTTTACAGCACATCCACGCACTTTCCAGCAATATCTGCAATCCAAACATGGAGAGATGTTTTTTTCACGATAGCAATCAATAATTTCAACTTCACCCTCTAGGTGTTCGCAAAACAAATCAACCATTTGTTTTGTATGACCATTTTTGCGTGCTGCTCCATAAAAAATAATCGTTTTCATATGTATTTATCCTCTATTGTTAAATGTATTTCCATGTGTTTTTGAACTTTAAATTTCACCAATAAATTTATCGCTCGCCTTTTGTAAACTCCATAACTTTTACCTTTTGGTTTTCAACGTGCAAAGGTTTATTGAAAACATAGTTCTCTTTACCTATTTCATCATCAAAGATATTTTGAGTTTTTTCAAGTAAACTTTTATCTATAACTTGCCAGTGTTGTAGGCTTTTCCAATATGTATTGGTGTACACATTGCCACTGCAGCCAACCCACAATTCTTTTTTAATGAAACCTGCTTGCCTAGCTAAAAGTGCTGTCCATATTTTAGCATCAAATTCAATGAATTTTTCTATTAATTCAGGCTTAACAGTAAAGTGTAATTGTTCAATTACTTGGCCTTGACTATAAGTTTCATTTTTCATATAAATATTTTTACATGTACTATTGCATATTTGCAACAATACATGTAAAAAACCTCCATTATTACATAGCGCTAATTTAAACAAAGTTTATTCGTAAATTGTTACTAGATATTTTTGATTACCTTCGTGATGAGCTGCTTTAAATTCATAGTTATTTATGCCAACAGCTGTATCAAATTCCAATTGTGTTTTTGCCAAATCTTCGCCTGGTATAGCTTTCCATTTTTCGAGTGTTTCCCAGTAAATAATGGTTGTTATTTCGCCTTTGTTATCGTCATTTATCCATGTTTCTTTGCGTATAAACCCGTCATAGCTTGCAAGCATTTTTGTCCATATTTCATGGTCCACCTTTATAAATTCCTCAACAAAATCTGGTTTCACTTGAAACACTAATTCTTCAACTGCTTGTGGCACTTCTAATCTTTTTAGTTCCATTTCTAGCTCCTTTTTCTATTATATTATATACGATTATTCTGCCGCTACCTCGCTAGCCATTTGGCCGTTTTTTTCAGTTACTTGTGCTGTTTCTTTATTACCAACTTTTAAAAAGTGCATAATAAAGAACACAATTGCTGTTGCAACATAAATTGTTAAGAATGTGCTATTAAACACATATGTTTCAGTTAAAATTACACCTGGTGAATGGATTAAACCTAAAGCCAATAGTGGAACTGCACAAAGCACTGCATATGCAGCTTTGTTCCAAGTGCGGTCTATTATAAACACTAGCATTGAACCAAAAATCATAGCAATAAATGTAGAACCGTATCTGATGGCCTCAAAAGCTACAAAGGTTTCAGGGGCAACATTGCCTTTTATAAATTCCATAATAACTGGTGCTAAAGATAACGCAACCGCTGGGAAATATTTTTTGTCAACAACTTCAAAAGCTTGTGCAAAACTTGCAACACCTATAAATACTAGTATTGGAAAAACGGCAGCTTCTGGGATAAACGCATTAATAATTGCTGCTAAACCTGTTAGGCCAACAAACCCATATAATGCCACGCAACCTAAATGATACCCTGTACCTGCCTCAATTTTTTTCCAACCTGTGTAACCCCAGTATAAACCCAAAGCAAAAGGGTTGCCTAAAAATGAGCTAATGATGCCAGCTATACCAGCGATAACAAGAGGTTTTGTTGCATCAAACTCTGTTTCACCCATTTCCCTTGCTTGTTCAACAGCTTGTATGCCAGAAATTACCTCACCAATTGAGAAAACAATGATAATAGGCAAGAATGATAGGGTTAAAGAAACATACTCAGCGGCAAAAATATTAAATGTGAGCTGTGGCAAATAAAAACCTATGTTTGAAACTGAATCTATTAAACCTTGCACTTGCATGCCACCCGTTAGCCAAGCAATGCCTGAGCCTATTGCAATGGCGATAAGCGCTGCTGGTAGTTTTACATCTAAGCGTGCTAAATAAATAATAAGCAATGTTAATAATGAAACCCAACCAACTAGTGGCATTTTTAAAACGCCGTCCATAGATTGTAGCACCAAGAAAGCCATTGCACCGCCAGCTAATGCACCAAATAAAGCACCGGCTGGAACAATTTTTAAAATTTTAGGAACAATAAATGCACCTACGATAAACACAATGCTA
>CAYJJL010000082.1:0-8749 GCA_964370455.1 uncultured Faecalibacterium sp. | reverse complement strand
GGCTCAAAGTTACTACAGCAAAAATAATAAAAAACTGGGCGTGTTAATAAAAAGCGCGATAATATATTAAAATTAGCGAGCTGTTATTAATTGTTGTATCTAAGGGCATTATTAAATTCCAAAAATGATTTGCGCAGATTTCTTTTACTATTTATGAAAACAGCAAAAATCGCTTTATACAAAAGGAGCAAGATCATGGAAAACAAGAAAATTATATCCTTTATAGGCGTCGCCATTGGGCTTGCAGCTATAATTGGTGTTGTATATTTTACAGGCGAAAAAAGCCCAAACGTTAGTGCTGAGGACAGCACATATATCACGCAAAACGAAGTGGAGGAAATCATGGAAAAACAAAATTTAAATGCTATTTATTTAGCAGGCGGTTGTTTTTGGGGGCTTGAGGAATATTTCCAAAGAATGGACGGTGTTTATGACGTAGCCTCAGGTTATGCGAACGGAAACACCGAAAACCCAACTTACGAACAAGTACTTTACGATGGCACAGGCCACGCTGAAACTGTACGTGTTTTATACGACCCATTAAAAATAAGCCTATCACAACTACTAGAAAAATATTTTCAGGTTATAAACCCTGTTAGCATTAATAAACAAGGTAATGACGTTGGCTCGCAATATCGCACAGGCATTTACTACACTGATGATGCAGATATCGAAACTATAAATGCTCAGATGGAAAAAGTAGCACTTGATTATACAGAACCTCTAGCAGTTGAAGTTGAACCACTTGAGCATTTTTATGATGCTGAGGATTACCACCAAGATTATTTACAAAAAAACCCTAATGGCTACTGCCACATAGATTTAAGCCTAGCAACACAAGGCGAGGAGCTAATTGATGCTGAGGATTATAATAAATTAGATACTGATGAAATTAAAAACATGCTAACCGATTTACAATACGATGTAACACAAAACAATGGCACAGAAAGAGCTTTTTCAAGCGAATATGATAGCTTTTATGAACCTGGGCTTTATGTAGATATAGTTACAGGTGAGCCGCTATTTTTATCTAACGATAAATACGATAGTGGCACAGGATGGCCTAGCTTTACACAGCCAATTACACCACAAGTTGTAGTTGAAGGTGAGGGAAATTTAACACATTATTACGGCCTAGAAGTTAAAAGCCGAGTAGGTGAATCACACCTTGGGCACGTTTTTGCAGATGGGCCTGAAGATGAGGGCGGTTTAAGGTATTGCATTAATGGTGCTTCACTAAAATTTATCCCCTATGACCAGATGGAAGCCGAAGGTTATGGCGAACTTATGGAATTAGTTGAAACTGAATAAATTAAACAAAACCGATGTTTGTAAATGATTTTTTTGCAAACATCGGTTTTGTATTATTTTTTTAATTTTATATAGCACAATTAATTTTAATCCGCTTACATATAGTTTAAAACTTTTGCACTTCCTCCATCATTATTTTACCAGCCTCCCATATGCGCTGTGGCTGGAATTGCACTGAACTATTATCTTTTAAAATTAGCTCTAAACCTTTGTTGTTACGCTTTGCTGCACTTATTGTTTGTGCAATATCCGCACGGAAAACATCTTTATCAAAACTAGGGCCTGTGCCAACTAATGCAGGGTTTGGTTTTGCTGACATTATTATTTCTTTAGGTAGCTTTTCAGCAAAATTTTCTTTATTACTCCAAGGGCTACATGAAATTTTGCGTATATTTGGCATTTTGCAAATAACGTCTAGCCTATCATCTAAACGCTCACAACAACCGTAGTAAACATTACCCATTTTTTTGAAAAGCCTTGTCATATAAGGCACTTCAAACTCTGCTGTGGTTTCTGGCGAAACGGACGTAAATAGCTGTGCCATTGCAAATGTCCATGCGTTTTGTGCTGTGCCTGGCAAAATTTCTGGTGTAAATGGCGCTTTTAACGTTGATGAGCAATGCGTACTTGCACTTGCTGTATCAAAAAGTTTTTGTTCATTTGCCTCGTCTATCCAGTTTTCAGTTACATCTGTTGCACGTTGCATTATAGCATGTAACAATTCTGGCTCGTCTACTAGTGCAAAATAAATTTCCTCAACGCTCATCCACTCTGCTACTATATCCCAAATACCCATATGTATCGTAACACCTTTACGCTGTATCGGTGCAACGCCTGCAAAAATATCTTTTGCTTGTTCTAGCACTAGTGCATCGGCACTGGCATCTAATTCTATTTTTGTAAACTGTATTTTTTCAACATCTTCAATTGTTTCAAATTAGTTTATAAATTGATGTGAAACAACATCGTTTTTACTATTTGTTTGCAAAGTATTTTCAGTTAAATTTATGCCATAACGCCTATATTGTGGGTTTTTTAGCACATAAGGAATCATAATATATGGTGGCATAACCATATCAACGGGCATATGTGTAAATTGGTATATAGTTTTGCGCAAATTCAGCTCAATATTGCGCCAATATGGGTGCTGTACTTCACATTTTAAAAAGCCATCTACGTCCATTTCGTGCCAAGGTAATTGGTCTATAACAACCATTGGTCGCTGCATATGACCATTATTTAATGATGCCCACAATTTTTGTGTTGCTATTTGCGCCTCGGATAAAGCTACTTTCATATATTGCTGTGCAAGCTTGCGTAGTATTTCTTTTTCTTTTAAAATAAGCTCCATAATAAACACTCCTTATTAGCATATATTTAACTGTTTAATTATTGATTTAGTTTATTTAATGCTTATAATATACTATATTTTCAGTATTTTTACACCCTTAAAAAAATAGCAAAAACACTCAAAAAACAACTTTCATTTTTTTATTGTTTATGTTACTATAATAAAAAGGAGTGAAGAAATGCTATTTGTTTACGGAAAAATATCTGTTGCCTATGATTGGCATGTGCAAGAACCCCACGCTGTTTTATTTTCACGCATATATTATGTATTAAACGGCACAGCTACTTACCAAGATAACAACACACAAATAACACTAAAAAAAGGATACCTATATTGTTTGCCAACAAATAAACCTTATGAGGTAACACGCTCAAAAAGCGAGCCTTTTGAAGTTTTATTTTTGCATGCAGATATTGCACCTTTTGTGCTTTCGCATTGCGCTGAAATATTTGTTGATACCGAGGGAGTTTTGCACAATGCATTAAAAACTTGTGGAAAATACTGCGAAAGCTCAAAAACTGACCCAACATTGCCGCTAAGCCAAGCTATATTTGCGCCAGTGATTGAATATTTAAAAGCAAGCAATGTCTTTACACCACAAAAAGCCGAGATACAAACGAGTATATCATATATTGCGCAAAATTTAGAAAAAGACTTATCGCTTGAAAAACTAAGTGCAATAACAGGCTACCACACCCAACATTATATACGTTTGTTTAAAAAAGCAACAGGTACAACACCACATCAATTTATTTTGCAATACCGCATGAAAAAAGGTTACTTATACTTATGCTCTGGTAAAAATGTTGAGGAAACAGCATCTTTAGTTGGTTTTTCACACGCCAAAAACTTTAGCCGAGCTTTTAAAAATTATTTCGGGGTTTTTCCTAGCCAGATACGCAAAAATTTGATGATTGATTATATATAAAATAAAACTATAAAAATATATTTTGTAATTAGCTTTGAAAAAAGTGCTTTAATGCAACTTTTTTATTTTTGTACTAATAAAAACAGTGCCACCACAAATTTGCAAACGTTTACTTTTGCAATCTGTGATGGCACTGTTTTTTGTTATCTAAAAATTTGTAAGAAAATGATGAGGATATTTAATTTCGATTATTCGAAATCCATTATGTTTATCCATGTTAGCAAGAACTCTTTTTCCTCTGGTTTGCCTTTGGAAAGTTGAGATGCTGCAACTATGGACATCCATTTTTGCACGTATTGTTTAGCTGTATCGCTTTTTGCGCAGAATAAATCTAGGTATTTTTCTGCAGTTTCTTTTTTGCCAGCTAAGCAAAAACCTAAGTAGCTACGAGCTACGTCTCCACTAGCGTTGCCTTGTGTAGCGTGTGCCCAATCTAAAATGTATGCTTTACCTTCTTGTGTGATAACAATATTAGATGGGGTGAAATCGCCGTGGCAAACTTTTGCATGTTTTGGTAAGCTTTCAAGGCGTGTGTGTAACTCGTAACGAGTTGTTGCAGGTATAGTTGGTGCACACGCGCTGATTTTTGTGTTCATTTTATCTTTAAGTTTGCTTAAAAGTGGGCATTTTTGGGAATGTATTTCCATTTGTAAGTTTACAAATAGTTCAAGATATTCTGCTTCTTTAGCTGGATTTTTTTCCATAAGCTCAGCAAGAGTTGTGCCTTCGATAAACTCTGAAACTATTGCCCATTTACCATCAACTTTAGTTACTTGGTCAATTTTTGGGATAGCTAGAGAAGTTTCTTCTATACGAGATTGGTTTAAAGCCTCGTTTAAAACATCAGATTTTTTGAAATCTTCGTTAAAAACTTTAACGGCAAATGTGCCATCTTGGTAAATCGCTTTGTTGGATCTTTTGGCAATAACTTTATCTAATTTCATTATGAGTACCCCTTTTTATTTTTTAATACAGCAAATATTTTATAGAAATTGCACTCGCCATTTTCTCATGGCGAGTGGCAATTTTGCAGTTTATACCGTCAAAAAGTAGTATAAATTAAACTTGTACATCTGTACCGTAGTATGCATTTAGATACATTTGTTTCATTTCGCTCATTAGTGGGTAACGTGGGTTTGCGCCTGTGCATTGGTCATCAAAAGCTTGCTCAACCATATCGTCCAAACGATCAAGGAAGTCTTTTTCGTCAATGCCGTATTCTTTGATTGTTTTCTTGATACCGATTTTTGCGCAAAGCTCTTCGTTCATTTTGATTAAGCCAGCAACTTTATCCATATCAGTTTTGCCTTTTACGCCTAGTGCTTCAGCAACTTCAGCGTAGCGAGCAGCTGCATGTGGGTATGCATATTGTGAGAAAGTACCCATTTTTGTAGGAACTTCAGCACAGTTAAATTTGATAACTTCGTTAATCAAAATTGCGTTTGCAATACCGTGTGGTAAGTGGTGGAAAGCACCAAGTTTGTGAGCCATTGAGTGGCAAACACCTAGGAATGCATTTGCGAAAGCCATACCAGCCATTGTAGCTGCATTAGCCATTTTTTCACGTGCGATAACGTCTGTTTGGCCGTTTTCGTATGCGTCTGGTAGGTATTTGAAGATAGCTTTTAAAGCTTGTATAACAAGGCCATCTGTGTAATCAGTAGCAAGCATAGATGCATAAGCTTCTAGTGAGTGAGTTACAGCGTCAAAACCAGATGCAGCTGTTAGGCCTTTTGGTGCAGACATGTGTAAATCAACGTCAACGATAGCCATGTTTGGCATTAGCTCGTAGTCAGCTAGTGGGTATTTAACACCAGTTGTTTCGTCTGTGATAACAGCAAAAGGTGTAACCTCTGAACCAGTACCAGCAGAAGTTGGTATAGCGATAAAGTAAGCTTTTTCGCCCATTTTAGGGAATGTGTATACACGTTTACGTATATCGATAAAACGCATAGCCATATCCATAAAGTCAGCTTCTGGGTGCTCGTACATAACCCACATGATTTTTGCAGCGTCCATTGCAGAACCGCCACCAAGAGCGATGATAACATCTGGCTCGAAAGAACGCATTTGTTCTGCACCAGCTTTTGCACAAGCTAGTGTTGGGTCTGGCTCAACATCGAAGAAAGATGTGTGAGCAACGCCCATTTCGTCTAGTTTATCAGTGATGCATTTGGTAAAACCATTTTTGTATAGGAATTGGTCAGTAACGATGAAAGCACGTTTTTTACCAAGCACGTTTTTAAGCTCATCAAGAGCTACTGGCAAGCTGCCTTTTTTGTGATATAGTTTTTCAGGTGCTCTAAACCAAAGCATATTCTCTCTCCTTTTTGCAACTGTTTTAATGTTGATGAGGTGTTTAACACCAACGTTTTCAGAAACGCTGTTACCGCCCCAAGAGCCACAGCCCAAAGTTAGAGAAGGAGCTAGTCTAAAGTTGTATAAATCGCCTATACCACCTTGTGCTGCTGGTGTGTTGATAAGAACACGGCAGCTCTTCATTTTATTGTAGAACTGAGCAGTTTTTTCAGGTTGAGTTGCCTCGTTGATATATAGTGAAGATGTATGGCCAATACCACCATCGCAAACTAGGCGATCAGCTTTTGTAAGTGCATCTTCAAAGTTTTTAGCTTTGTACATAGCAAGTACTGGAGATAGTTTTTCATGTGCGAATTCTTCGCTGTGTTCAACAGAAGTAACTTCACCTATAAGGATTTTAGCTTTTTCTGGAACAGTTACGCCAGCAAGTTGTGCAATTTTGAATGCAGATTGGCCAACTATTTTTGCGTTTAGTGCGCCGTTGATAAGTATAGTTTTACGTACTTTTTCAACTTCATCACCTTTTAGGAAGTAGCAACCACGAGTTGCGAATTCTTTTTTAACTTTTTCGTATACATCTTCTAAAACAACAACAGATTGCTCAGAAGCACAGATCATGCCGTTATCAAATGTTTTAGAGTGTATAACAGAGCTAACTGCAAGTAGCAAATCAGCAGAAGAATCGATGATAGCTGGTGTGTTACCTGCACCAACGCCTATTGCTGGTTTGCCGCTAGAATAAGCAGCTTTAACCATGCCAGGGCCACCAGTTGCAAGGATAATGTCAGCCTCTTTCATAACCATGTTAGTTAGCTCTAAGCTTGGTACATCTACCCAGCGGATGATGCCTTCTGGTGCGCCAGCTGCAACAGCAGCTTCTAAAACAACACGAGCAGCCTCTATTGTACAATTTTTTGCACGAGGGTGTGGGCTGATGATAATGCCGTTACGAGTTTTTAAAGAGATTAATGTTTTAAAAATAGCTGTAGATGTAGGGTTTGTTGTTGGGATAACAGCAGAAACAACACCTAGAGGTTCAGCTAATTTGATAATACCAAAAGCGTCGTCTTCTTCTAAAACGCCACATGTTTTTGTGTCTTTGTATGCGTTGTAGATATATTCAGCAGCGTAGTGGTTTTTGATAACTTTATCTTCAACTATGCCCATGCCTGTTTCTTCAACAGCCATTTTAGCTAGGCGTATACGCTCTCTGTTTGCAGCAACAGCCGCCATTTTAAAGATGTAATCAACTTTTTCTTGGCTGAAAGTAGCAAAAACTTGTTGTGCTTTTCTTAGTTCAGCAAAGGCATTACCCAAGCTTTCTACAGAATCAACGAGTGTGCTTTTTTGTTTGTCCATTCTTAATCTCCCTTTCATAATAAAACAAATTTTTAAGTGCAAATTCAATAACATATTTATTGCTTGTTAAAATATTAACAATATTCTTTCTTTTTGTCAAGGTTTATAACAAACATTATTAAACTTTGTAAATTTGCACAATTAGCACCTACTAATTGTTAAAAAAATAGCAATGTTTTTTGTGAAAAAAGTAAAAAATAAATGCTGTTCATAGTTTGTGCATAAACAGTCAACTATAAACAGCATTATATTAATTACCACAAATGGACAACTTCGTTGTATAAACCTTCGTAACTCTTTGCAGAGGCATTCCAGCTAAAATCTTGGCGCATAGCATGACGCACAAGATTACTCCAATCTTGTTTGCGATAAAATGCATCTTTTGCTCTAATACAAGCTGAATATAGTTCGTGTGCATTACAATCTATAAAAGTAAAGCCATTACCTGTGCCGTAAGTGCAATCTTGTATAGAATCCTTCAAGCCACCTGTTTCACGTACAAGTGGGATAGTGCCATAGCGACAAGATACCATTTGAGCAAGCCCACAAGGTTCACTGCGTGATGGCATTACAAAAACATCTGCACCACCATAAATGCGCTGTGCTAAAGATAAATCAAAACCAATAGTTACACCTACACGCCCTGGGTTATTTACAGCAAGCTCTCTAAATTTGTTCTCATACTCCTTCTCGCCTGTGCCTAGTATAACAAGCTGTATGCCTGCATCTACTAAACCTTGCGCTATGGAACAAACCATATCAAAACCTTTCATACCAACAAGGCGGCTAACCATGGCAAATACAGGGCTGCCATCTTTATGTAGTCCGTATTGGTCTTGCAATGCTGCTTTACAAGTTGCTTTGCCTTTTTCAAAACTATTAACATCATAATTTGCTGGCAAGGCTTTATCGGTAGCAGGGTTGTTAAAATCTAAATCTATACCGTTTAGTATGCCGCAAAGCTTGTACTGTTTTTCAATCAAAAGTTTTTCAAGGCTATAGCTAAACATAGGTGTTAAAATTTCTTGTGCATATGTTGGGCTAACAGTGGTTACTTTATCACTAACCAATATTGCGCCTTTCATAAAGTTTGCGCATTTGTCATATTCCACCAAATGCCTATCCCTTGGGCCTATACCACAAATTTCCTCTAACACTTCAAGGCCGTATTTACCTTGGTATGCTATGTTGTGTATCGTAAATATAGTTTTAATGTTACGGAATTCGTTTAAATGGCGATAGTATAAACCTAAATAAACAGGCGCTAGTGCTGATTGCCAATCGTTGCAGTGTAAAATATCTGGTTTAAAATCAAGGTGAAATAGCATTTCAAGCACTGCACGGCTGAAAAACGCAAATCTTTCGCCGTCGTCATAAAAACCATAAAGGCCTTTGCGGTCGAAATAATATTCGTTATCTAAAAAGTAGTAGTGCACGCCATTTTCCACAGTTGTGTAAACACCACAGTGCTGGCTACGCCA
>CAYJJL010000081.1:0-8756 GCA_964370455.1 uncultured Faecalibacterium sp. | reverse complement strand
TATCAAACCATATTGTTCCTCGCAATGTGAAACCATTTTTCTTTAGTATATGTTGCATTTTTAAATTGTCCGCATCTGTATCAACTCGGAAATAACATATTTGTTTTTGTCTACTCATTTCCTCAACTAATTTAAAAAGCATACTAGACAAGCTTTTCCCTCGTGAATTTTTAATAAATGCCATACGATGAATAACAACATACTTATCATCGCTTGCCCACGTACCGTTTAATTTTTCATATGCAGGTTCACCGTTAAAATCAATGCACAAATATCCAAAAACATCACCACTATCAACAATAAAATATCCTGTTCTGTTCAGTGCGTCATTTTTTATACATTCATAGTCTGGATAACCTTTTTGCCATTGGTTTATTCCTTGTTCTTTCAAATGTTTTTTGGCATCATCTATAATGCCCATAGCAATATCAACTTCGGCTAATTCAATATTTCTCAATTTCATAAAAACTCCTTGCTATATAAACAATCTTTGTTACACTTGGATTATTTATAGTTTTTATTATTTAATTATTTCATAACACCTAACATCACATAATTTATCTGAGCCAAATTTTTCTTGGGCTTTTGTGCTGTGCGTATATTTCATTCCGCATTTTTCCATAACTCTACCAGAGCCTATATTATCAACATGATGTTTTGCAATAATCTTTGAAAAATTTTCATTAAACAAATTTTCAATAACCACATTGTAAGCTTCTGTAACAATACCAGTATTCCAATATTGATATGATAAAACATAGCCTATTTCTGCTGTTTTATTATTGTCACAAATATCAACAACATCTATCGCCCCAATAGGGTCATCATTGCCTTTTATAGTTATTGCCCAACGATATTTTGAGTCTTCATTTAGATACATATCTAACAGCATTTTTGTTTCGTCAACATTTTTGTGTGGATACCAACGACAATATTTTGCTACACGTTCATCATATGTCCAGTTTTTAAACATTGCATTAAAATCATGTTTTTTAAAGGGTCTTAAGATTAATCTATTTGTTTTTAGTATATTCATTACATGAACCTTCCATTATATAAAGTTAATTGCACAACAGTTTTTTTAACTTTAAAATAAGTTTAATTAGCCTACTAAAAATAGTAGTATGTGTTTTGCATTGTATAATGCAATCTATTTTAATATAATACACCAACGAAAAGATATATGCAATAAAAAAACCGTTTTCATAAAAATGAAAACGGTTTAATCCAACTTTAAGTTGAAAGCAGGGGCAGAAGGCTTCGAACCCTCGGCACGCGGTTTTGGAGACCGCTGCTCTACCAACTGAGCTATACCCCTATATCTCATGCAGAACGCTATAATAGAATACAACATTTTACAAGAGATGTCAAGCGAAAATGATAAAAAAAGTGAATTTGCGGTTTAAAAACTTTTTATACATTATTGATTTTGCGATATATCGCAAAAATATTGCTTACCGTTGTTATGTATTAAAACAAAAGCAAGCAATATTAATTTATTTGTGTTTTACTTAGTTTTCATTTTTATTATAAAGCTTTTACCAAGGCTTATTACAATTAAAACTGCAAAAATCACAGAGCTAATAATGTAAAATGCATTTGGCCCATGTTCGCCACTAGCTGCAACAAGGTTTAAGTTTTCCAGCCCAAAGGTTGCAATTATAAAATCTAGCAATAAACCTAATACTATTGAAATAATTATTACTATACTTAAATATAGTGTAGTGATTTTTTTACCTAATGTTTTTGCTAGTACTAATAATGATGCTATGTTTGTAACAGGGCCTGTAAATAAAAATACAAACGCACCACCAAACGAAAGCCCTTTGCCTATTAACGAAATAGCAACTGGTATAGACGCTGTTGAACATATATACATAGGTAAGCCAACAAGCACCATTGCAAGCATTGCAATAACACCCTCGTTTAACCCTAAACTAACAAAAAGGTCAGCAGGTAAAAATGTTGAGATAATAGTGGCTAAAAACATGCCCAGTAAAAAATGTCCTGTGATTTCATCTAAAAAATCAACAAAACCATATTTTAAAGCAGAAATTACTTTGGCAAAACCTTTTGCGCTTGAAGGCTCGCTGTGTCCACCACAGCCACAACCGCCAGAGCCACAACTAGGCTGTGCAACAGGTGCAGGGGTGCAACCGCAAGCACTAGCCTTGGTATCGCAAGCACAGGCGCTGTGTGCCTGTGCGGAATGTTCGTGGTTTGCAGTTTCATTGTGTTCTGTGCCACAGCCACAACTTGGCACGGGTGCATCTATGTTAAATTTTTCGTCCTTGGCAACGAGGTTTACTATTGCACCGCCTACAATGCCAGCTATAAATGCACCTATAGCTCGCCATAGTGCTATAAATAAACCCATCATTGAGTAAGTTGCAAGTATGCTATCTATACCTGTTTGTGGTGTAGATATCAAAAAAGAAGTTACAGCGCCATTTGAAGCACCATCTTTTTTAAGTTCGATTGCAGTAGGCACAACACCGCATGAACACAGTGGCAAAGGTACACCAACAGCAGACGCTTTCACAACTGATGAAAAACTATCTTTGCCTAAATGTTTAAGTACCTTTTCACGTGGTACATACTCATGCAATATACCTGCAAAAAGTAAACCGAGCATAATATAAAAAGACATATCTATAAATACATCTATAAAATTATCAATAAATGTTTGTAAAAGTTCCATAGTGGCCTCATTTCTTATCGCAATTCGTGATTATTAGTTGTTGAGAGTATACTATTTGTGTGATATATGATCCTTGCCTATTTCTAAAATCTGAAAAATATGCTCGTCGTTTAAGCTATAGTAACTTTTTTTGCCATCTCTGCGTGTTGATACTAATTTATATTGTCGCAAGGTTTTTAACTGGTGCGAAACAGCCGAGTGTTGCATACCTAGCAAGGCGCTTATATCTTGCACACACATTTCACAGTTTTTTAAGGCGAACAAAAGTCGTATGCGAGAGTAATCGCCAAATATCTTAAAAAAATCTGATAAATCGGAGCAAATAACATCACTAGGCAATGTTTGGGCTAGTTTTTTTATATCTGGGCATTCGTGCACTATATGCGGAGTATCTTGTGTGTGTAAGTGTTTTTCGTTTTTATTCATGGGAGATTCTCCTTTAAACGATAGGGTAGTGATTTATAATAATTCATACGAACATGTGTTTGCTTGTTCATATGATAACATGAGATGAGAGGTTAGTCAATACTTTTCTTTAAATTTATTTATTTTATTGATATTTTTAATATCGCTATGTTACAATAGGAAAGCGATATATATTTGTTTAAAAAAATATTGAAATTAAATATAATCTTAAAATAATTACAAGGTAATTAAATGGAGAATAAAATGCAAGAAAAAAAGCGTTATTATTTATTAGATGTAATAAGAGGGTTAACAATAATAAGTATGGTATTATACCATGCAAGCTGGGATATTGAGTATATTTTTGGGCAAGATTTAGCTGTTATGGGTGCGCAAAGCGGTTTTATTTGGCAACAAGCAACTTGCTGGAGTTTTATATTGCTTTCTGGCTTTTGCTGGTCTATGGGTAAAAAGCCTTTGAGCCGCGGTATTACAATTTTTTTGTGGGGCGCAGTGTTAACAGCTGTTACACTAATAGCAATGCCACAAAATCGTGTTTTATTTGGTGTTTTAACCTTCTTAGGCGTTGCAAGCATGCTAATGTTTGTTTTAAATCCATTGTTAAAGCGTATGCCAAAAATTTTAGGATTGTGCATAAGTGCGGTTTTATTTGCGTTTTTACGCGACATTAACAGTGCAAGCCTCGGTTTTGGTGAGTGGCGTTTTTTTACACTGCCATCATGGCTTTATCAAGGTGATATAAGTGCGTTTTTTGGCTTTCCTGGGCGGGGGTTTCATTCTACGGATTATTTTTCAGTGTTTCCGTGGTTTTTCCTGTTTTGTGTGGGGTACTTTTTGTATCATATAATGAGCCAAAACGCAAAAAAATACACTAAATTTTGGACTATACTTTCATTTAATATAAAGCCGTTATCATTTTTAGGCAGACACTCATTGTTTATATACGTATTGCACCAACCAGTAATTTTTGGTGCATTGTATGTGTGGTATAGTTTTTTCTGAGTTTTTTCTTTGCTTTTAAAAAGTAAGCATTAAAATAAACATACCATTTGAGCATTTGCAAATATTGCATTTACTCAAGGGGTATGTCATGATTTAATTTATTATTTAAATTGGTTATGGTCTTTATCATAGTAATAATCTATTTTTGCTAATGTTTCACATAGTTCAGCTTCGTTGATATTTTTATCATCGCAAAGAGTAGCTATATCTTTGTAGAAATCACGCAATTGAGTGTTTATATAACTTAATAACATAATAGGGTCTTTAGGTATAGCCATGGTTAAGCCTCCTTTTTAAACGGTTAAAATTTATTTAGATGTGTGTGATTTTTCAAATTTTTTGCTATGATTATAGAAAAAACAGTGAAAAATCTATATACATGATAAAACAAAAAAGTAAAAGAGGCTTTCGCTAATGCGAAAACCTCTTACTTGCTTTGCTTACACAGCAACGTCAGTTGCCATTTTACGTACAGGGCGAGTTACCTTCCCTGCGCGTAGGCAGCGGGAGCATGCGTGAACATATTTTGGAGAGCCCTCTACAACCGCTTTCACACGTTTGATATTTGGTTTCCAAGTTCTGTTGCTCCTACGGTGGGAGTGGGATACTTGAATGCCAAAAGACACACCTTTTCCACAAACTTCACATTTTGCCACTTTGCTGCACCTCCTCGCTTTAATATAGTAGCTTTTGTTAAATAATCAGCCTACCTATTGTATCAGAATATTATTAAAAAAGCAAGGGTTTTTAAAATGTTTTTAAAATTGTTTTTAAATTAACGTAATTGTGCGTTAAAATGCTAATGAGAGGCGTTTGCGCAATGCAAGTTTAACTGATAAAATTAAAACATTTCTTGAATTGTTTGTAAAATGAAAACATGTTTGCGCTTTTATATTTACTTTATAAGCATTTTGTTGTAAAATAAATAGAAAAGCGAATTTTTATATTAGTATATATAATAATACTATATAAAACTCATAACAAAAACTAGGAGGCTTATTATGAGCAAACATACAACTGCATTTGAAGAGAGAATGAACGGCGCTGTTGAGCATTTATCAGGTGAACTTTCCGCTATACGTGCGGGGCGTGCAAACCCAGCTGTGCTTGATCGTATCGAGGTAGAATATTATGGTGCACCAACACCTTTACAACAAGTGGCTGCTATTGCTGTGCCAGAGGCACGTGTGCTAACAGTTACACCTTGGGACCGCACAGTTTTAAAAGAAATTATTAAAGCTATACAAATGAGCGACCTTGGCATCAACCCTGTTGATGATGGCACAACTATACGCTTAAACTTTCCAGCACCAACTGAAGAACGCCGCAAACAACTAGCTAAAGAGGCTTCAAAACTAGGCGAGGCTGCTAAAGTTGCTGTGCGTAACGTGCGCCGTGATGCAATTGACCACGCAAAAACACTTAAAAAAGCTAGTGAAATAACTGAAGATGACCAAAAAGATATGGAAGAAAAAATTCAAAAAATGACAGACGGCTTTGTTAAAAAAATAGATGCAGCTGTTGATGCAAAACAAAAAGAAATTTTATCAGTTTAAGTGAGGCAACCTCTAAAAACTAACGCTTTAGGGCTTAACCTATTTATTGTACTTTGTTTTTTACACTAATCGTCAAAAAAATAAAGCACACTAAACAGGTTATAGTTATTAGAGGTCGCCTTTATATAGTGGGGCTGCCCATATTTTAATGTTTTCAAAAATAGCTGTTTAAGGCAAATTATTTTGTAAGTTATTTTTAAGTATTAAAATTGGTGGCACCACCATTTTTAGGTGTTGACAATTCTTAAAAGGAGCTTTTTATGCAGGAAAATATTAAAGATATAGCAAAGGGGCTTTCCATAGGTATTATTATGGATGGCAACGGTCGCTGGGCTAAAAAGCGTGCTTTGCCACGCACAGCAGGGCATAAAAAAGGGGCAGAGGTTTTTCAGGATATAACACGCTATTGCAATGAAATAGGTGTTAAATCAGTTTACTTTTATGCGTTTTCCACCGAAAACTGGAAACGCCCTCCAAAAGAAGTTGACGCAATAATGAAACTTTTTGGGGATTACCTTTTGAAAGCGTATGATTACCAAAAAGAAAATAATCGTATAAACTTTATGGGCGAGCGCTCTGTTTTAGATAAAAAACATCAAGATTTAATGCAGGATATAGAGCAAAAAACAGCGAAAAACACAGGCATGACGCTAAACATTGCTATTAACTATGGCGCTCGCCATGAAATTTTGCAAGCGACAAAAAAGCTTGCACAGCAAGTTAAAACTGGTGAAATTAAAGCAGAGGATATCACAGAGGATACAATTAGCAATAGCCTTTACAACGCTGGCCAAGATGATTTGGATTTTGTTTTGCGCCCTAGCGGTGAAAAACGTCTTTCTAACTTTATGCTATGGCAAGCAGCCTATGCAGAGCTAGTTGAAATGGATGTTTTATGGCCAGATTTCACACGAGATGATTTAGATACCGCTATTATGGATTTTGCAGGGCGTTCTCGCCGTTTTGGCGGATTATAATAAAATTGGCAGTTATTTTTAAAACGCAGCCTTGCACTGTGCAAATAACTACCATTAGGAGAATTAGATGAAAACAAGGATTATTACAGCGCTTGTAGGGCTATTGATTTTAGCGCTAGTGTTTTTCACATTTGATACCATAATTTTTAATTTATGTGCAGCAACTGTGGCGCTTATAGCAACACACGAGGTTTTTAATGCTGTTGGTTTTACAAAAAAGGAATGGCCTATTTTTGTGGCACAAATACCATATGCACTTTTGATTTTTTGCGCTGGTTCTGGCGATTTAAGCATATTTATTATACCAGCAACTGTTATTTTATTGCTATTTTATGGCATTTACCTTGTCGCCAGAAACGGCACAGTTAGCTTTCAAAAAACCAGTGGTTTAGTGTTTTTTAGCATAATGGTATTTATGTGTTTTTATTCAATAGTGTTCTTAAAATATCGCTTCCCTATGGAAGTTTACGAGTATGATGCAATATTTTTTATCTTGCTAACTTTCTCTTTCGGTTGGATTAGCGATAGCTGTGCATATTTTGCAGGGCGTGCTTTTGGCAAACACAAATTATGCCCTAATATCAGCCCACACAAAACTATTGAGGGTGCAATTGGTGGTGTTTTAGGTGCAATAATATTTGCTGTTTTATTCACATATGGATATATAAACTTAGCAGGTAGACACGAAGCTTTTTCAAACGATGAAGTAATTGTTTCTATTTATGTTTTAGTTGCTATTTTAGCTTTATTTGCCTCTGTTTTAGGCATTTATGGCGATTTATTCGCAAGCGTTGTTAAACGCCAATGCGGAATTAAAGATTATGGTACTATCTTTCCAGGCCATGGTGGCATTTTAGACCGTTTTGATAGTGTTATGTTTATAGCACCGTTTGCAGTTGTTATAGTATCATTAGCATTTACAAGTTGGAAAACTTAAAGAGGGATTATGGCAAAGAAGATAATTTTACTAGGTAGCACTGGTTCAATAGGTGTACAAAGTTTAGACGTTATAAGCGCAGAGGGCTACGAGGTTGTTGGCCTTGCTGCACATAAAAACGTAGATTTAATTTTAGAACAAATTGCAAAATTTAAGCCACAATACGTATGTATGGTGGATGAATTTGCGTATAATACATTAGAAGCTCGCCTTAGTGGCACTGCAAATGCACCTAAACTTTTTTGTGGTGAAACAGGTTTGTTAGAGCTTGCAAAAATTCCATGTGATGTTGTGCTTAACAGTGTTGTTGGCATAGCAGGCCTTGGCGCAAGCCTCGAAAGTGTAAATGCAGGCAATGACTTAGCACTTGCAAACAAAGAAAGCTTAGTTACTGGTGGGCATATTTTAACACAAGCAGTTAAAAAAGCTGGAGTGCACTTGCTACCAGTTGATAGCGAACATTCGGCTATTTTTCAGTGTTTACAAGATGCACATAGCGCAAAAAGTTTAAAGAAAATCATATTAACCGCATCTGGCGGGCCATTTTACGGTATGGAGCAAGACGAACTGCGCACAAAAACAAAATACGATGCATTAAGACATCCAAACTGGTCTATGGGTGCAAAAATTACTATTGATAGCTCAACACTTATGAACAAAGGCTTAGAGCTTATAGAGGCAGCATGGCTGTTTGATATGCCAGCAGAGCAAATAGAAATTGTTGTGCAAAGGCAAAGTATTATACACTCCGCAGTGCAGTTTAGCGATAACTCTATACTAGCACAGCTAGGTGTGCCAGATATGCGCATACCTATACAATATGCGCTAACATGGCCAAATCGTGGCAGTGCAATTGCGCCAGAGCTTGACTTCTTCTCATTGCAAAAGCTTACTTTCTCAAGGCCGGATGAAGCTTTGTTCCGCTGTTTGCCAGCATGTAAAAAAGCTATTTCAAAAGGCGGCCTTGCGCCTTGTGCAACTAACGGCGCAGGTGAGGAGGCTGTAAAGCTTTTTCTTGAAGATAAAATTGGATTTTTGGAAATTGGTCGTTTAGTAGAGGCTGTTACAGATAAAGAAAGCTACCGCGGTAGCTACGATTTAAAAAATGTTTACGAATGTGATAAAATGGCGAGAAATTATGTGCAAGCTAACTACCG
>CAYJJL010000080.1:0-8834 GCA_964370455.1 uncultured Faecalibacterium sp. | reverse complement strand
AAAAGTATCAAACATGAGCTAACAAGGTTAGCGCCTGGTTTTGTTTTAACAATTTGTAACGCTGGGCGTACTGTATCAGCTCTGGAGTAAGTTGCGCCACCAAGTAGGCAATAAGCTTTGCCAATTTTAACAAGCATTGTACCAAAGTAGTTTGATTGTTTAAGCATAGCTGAGCATTCCTCAGCTGTCATTTTGCCTTTGCGTAGTTTAACCATTTCTTCAACCATTGCATCAAACTCAGGGTAATTTTCAGGGTCTATAATAGTTGCTCCTGAAACGTCAAAACCACGTTCTTTTGCATCGTCAAGACATTTTTCAGTGCTACCAAGCAAAATAACATCCATTAAATCTTCTTTAATAAGGCGAGCTGCCGCCTCTTGTATACGAGCATCGTGTCCTTCTGTAAACACTATGCTTTTACGTTCCGCTTTAAGTTTTTCAATAAAAGGTGCAAAAATATCTGCCATTTTTTATTCCTCCGATGTTGTTTATTTTCTTACTATCATATTGTAACACTCACGCAAAAAAGTGCAAGTGTTTAAATGTATTATTAACAATAATTTAAAAAACCTCTATAGCTACGCAAAACATAGCCACAGAGGTTTTAAAAAATATTAGCCGAATAATACGCTATTTACAACGCTTTCCAGGTATTCCTGTTTGCCTGAGCCTGGTAGCTCTGGTGCACCCTTAGCAATCGCATAATCAGAAAGCTCTTCAAGAGTAACTTCTTTATTACGGATTTTTGCGCCAATACCCTCATTAAAACTACTGTAACGGTCTTGTAAAAAGCCTTCAACAGTGCCTTCTTCAATAATTTCAGCCGCTTTAATTAAGCCTAACGCAAAGCTATCCATGCCTAAAATGTATGCATAGAACATATCCTCTGGTGTGTAGCTTGCACGGCGGTTTTTAGAATCAAAGTTAAAGCCGCCGCATTTCATGCCGCCTGCTTTTAGCACTTCATACATGCACATTGTAGTATCATATACGTTTGATGGGAACTGATCAGTATCCCAACCAAGCATAACATCGCCTTGGTTAGCATCAATTGAGCCAAGCATGCCATTCATTGCAGAAATACGCAAATCATGTTGGAAAGTGTGTCCTGCTAATGTTGCGTGGTTAGCTTCAATATTCATTTTAAAATCTTTATCAAGGCCGTATTCTTTAACAAAAGCAATAGCAGTAGCAGCGTCAAAATCATATTGGTGTTTCATTGGTTCTTTTGGCTTAGGTTCGATGAAAAACTCGCCCTCGAAACCAATTTTTCTGCCGTAATCAACAGCCATGTGCATTAAGTTTGCAATGTTTTCTTGCTCAAATTTAACATCAGTGTTAAGTAATGTTTCGTAGCCCTCACGGCCACCCCAGAAAACATAACCTTTACCGCCAAGTTTTACAACTATATCTAAAGCTTTTTTAACTTGTGCAGCTGCAAAGCAATATACTTCAGCAGAGTTTGTAGAGCCAGCACCGTTCATAAAACGTGGGTTTGAAAACATGTTTGCTGTGCCCCATAATAGTTTAATACCTGTTTCATCCATTTTTGTTTTGATGTAATCTGTAATTTCATCTAAACGTGCATTTGTTTCAGCAATAGTATCAGCCTCTGGTATAACATCAATATCATGGAAGCAGAAATACTCAATGCCTAGTTTTGACATAAACTCAAAGCCAACATCTACTTTAGCTTTTGCGTGCTCCATTGTGCCCTTTTCAGCACCAAAAGCTTTGTTTGCTGTACCTGCACCAAACATATCTGTGCCCTCAGCACATAGGTTGTGCCACCATGCCATTGCAAATGGTAGGTGTTCTTTCATTGTTTTGCCCATTATGACACGGTTTGGGTCATAATATTTAAAGGATAAAGGATTTTTCGATTTTGAACCCTCGTACACAATTTTATCAACTGTGTTAAAATAGTTTGTCATAGTTTGCTCCTCAACTTTTATTTAGTCTTACTTATTTTTATTTAATCGCACAACACTTTGTTAGTTGTACTAACTATTGATAGTATACAACTTCTCTCCCCATTTTTCAAGTACTTATTTGCTTAAAAATAAAGATTTTAGCGTTTTTAATGTTTTTTGTATGCATGCACAATTTAACTCAAATATAATTTACATATCCAACAATGGTTTGCTTAATACATTTTGTACACCAAGCTTTGTTGCTACGTTTGTCATAACAGCACCTAGCAAAATAACATCGCCCCTATTTTGGTTAGCAATTACAATTTTTGTGTTAAAAACTTTTGATGTTATACTGCTTGAAACTAATTCAACCGTATTTGGTAATTTACTAAAAACTTCGGAGTAAATAACAACTGCTGTGGGGTTAAATAGGTTTGCAACATTATTTATAGCAATAGCCATATAATAAATAAAATCCGAATATATTTGTAACGCTTGTTCGTCTTTATTTTCAACTAATTTTATAAAATCGTCAATGCTTAACGCTTGACCTTTTATTTGAGAAATTTCGTTGACAATTGCTTGCTCTGAAACATATTGTTCAAGGCAACCATCGTTACCACATGTGCATTTTTTACCACTTGGCTTTACAATCATATGCCCTATTTCGCCGGCAAAGCCATCTGCACCTCGATAAATTTCGCCACCAATGATTACACCCAAACCAACACCTGAGCTAATATTTATGCCCAAAAAGTTTTCAGCGTTATGGTTCATTAAATTTTCGCCAACTGCAAATAAATCTGCATCGTTACCAATTGTTGTTTGTATTTGGTATGCACCTTCAATTAGTTTTTTAATGTCAATATCATTCCACTCATAATATGGCATATATTTTAAAGTGCCATTTTTTGAAACAAGCCCACGCACGCTAATACCTATACCTATAACGCCAAATGGTGTTTTAGGATTATGCTCTAAAAGTTCGTCAATAACTCTAAATAATAAGGTTACGTTATCATCATAACTTTTTGAAACAACTTTAGCCTGTGTTCTATAAATAAAATTGCCATATAAATCTGTTATAACTGCCACCATGCAATCTATTTCAAAATCAATAGCAAATAGTGTTGCCGCATTGTAATTAAATGTCAAAATTTTGGCTTTTCTGCCACCTGTTTGTTTGCTATCGCCTGTTTCTATAACTTGTTTTTTTTCTATAAGTTCCTTTGTAATTTCTGATACAGTTGCTTTATTTAACCCAGTTTTGCGTGAGATATCCGCACGTGAAATTGAGCGATCTTGCGCTATTACTTGTAAAATCAAGGTTGTATTAGATTGTTTCATATTTTCTGAATTAATTTTTTGCATAAGTGGTACCCCTTTCAACTGTAAGCGAGCAAGCGCTATGTGTAAAAACTAATTTTATGTTTTATTAAAAACACAATTAGCTTAATCTTCCACTTTCCATTTTGTATACTTTTTGTGCAATGTTCATTGTAGATGCCCTGTGCGAAACAAGCACAACTGTTTTATCTTTGCTATTTTGCAAACTTTTTAGTATTACACCCTCGTGCAAACTATCAAGGTTACTTGTAGGTTCATCAAGCAAAATAAATGGTGCATCGTGCAAAAACGCTCTTGCTAAACCAATGCGCTGTTTTTCACCGCTAGAAAGTGTGCCACCAAGCTCGCCTACTTCTGTTTCGTAACCATTAGGTAGTGTCATTATAAAATCATGCACTGAGGCTTTTTTACACGCTGCTTGCACTTGTTCTATACTTGCATCTAATTTTGCTATTTTAAGGTTATTTAAAATACTATCGTGGAACAAATATGTTTTTTGCGAAACAAGTGCTTGTTCACTGCGCAAACTTTTAGTGTTAATATTTTTTACATTTAAGCCAGAAATATTAACACTGCCTTTTTGCACATCCCAAAAGCGCATTAGTAATTTTAGCATAGTTGATTTACCACAGCCAGATTTACCGCATATGCCTAAAATTTGATTTTGTTCTATTTTTAGCGAAAAATCATCAAATATTTGATTTTGCTCATATGCAAATGATATTTTTTCAAGCTCTGCACCATTAAAACTTATATCTGTGCCGTTTTGCACTTCATTGATAATAGGCTCGTCCTCTAAAATATCAAGCACCCTGTTGCCACTTGCTATTGTTTGTGTTAATCCAGCGCCTAAATTTGCCAATGCGCTAACCGCACCAAAAGATGAAAATAACATAACAACAGGTATCAAAACTTGCTCTTTAGTTAGTGCGCCATCTAAATACATATACGCTGCAATAAAAAGCAACAACAGCGAAAAAAACATGATGCAAAAACTAGTTAGCGCACGTGCTTTACCCATTTGCATTTTTATATTTTTGTTTGCGCTCTCCATATTAAGCGATAAAGCATCTATATTTTGTTTGCGAGTTTTAGCATAGCTATATTGCAAAATTTCTTTAAGGCCACGTAAACTATCCAAAAAGTAGGAGTTTAAATCGCCTGTTTTTTCGCGGTGTATTTCGCCTATACTTTTACTTTGTTTTGAAAGATAAACTGGCAAAATAACGCCAACTGTTAAATGGCTAAGTAAAGCAACTACGCCCAAAATTGGATGGAAAGTTGCAATATAACCTACAACAACTGCACTAGTTATAAATGCAATGCAAATTGGCGAAACAGTATGCGCATAAAAAACCTCTAAAAGTTCTATATCCGCTGTTATTATTGAAAGTAAGTTTCCTTTTTGAGCACCATCAAGTTTTGCTGGTGCTAATTTGCGTAATGCACTAAACACTTTATCCCTAATTAAAGCCAAAAGCTTAAACGCTATAAAATGGTTACAATACTGCTCAATATAATGCAAAATACCACGCATTATAGCAAACACAGCTATTAAAATAAATATATTTTGCAAGTTATTAGTATCGTTTAAAACAGCCACTAGAGCATATGCGCCCAGCACACTTAATAAGCTTGCACAAAAAAATCCTAAACATCCCATAAAAACAGCTACGCACATAACACCGCTTAACGGTTTAACCAGTGTTATAAGTTTTAGCATAACAGCTGAGGTTGAACGTTTTTTCATATTGATACCTCCTGTGCTGTTACTTGCTCAAGTTCTTGCTGTGCATGCCACAGTTTAGCATATACCCCACCTTTTGTAAGTAGTTCGGTATGCGTGCCACTTTCGGCAAGTTTTGCTTCATCTAACACATAAATAGTATCAGCGTTTACAACGTTCATCAAACGGTGAGATATAAGTAAAACTGTTTTTGTTTTAGCTAATATTTGCACAACTTGCATTATATCGTTTTCGCTCTCAAAATCTATATTACTTGTAGCTTCATCAAAAATATACATAGGCGTATCGTGCAAAATTGCACGTGCAAGCGCTAAACGCTGGCATTGCCCACCTGAAAAATTAGCACCTTTTTCAACCAAAGTTGTTTCTATGCCATTTTCGCCTTTTAAAAAATCTGATAAATTAACGGCATCCAGCGCTTGCCATAATTCAGCATCTGTTGCGTTTGGTTTTGCCATTAATAAATTTTCTTTAACTGTACCCTTAAAAATATAACTGCTTGCGCCTATATATGTTATATTTTCAGCAAAACTTTGCCCTGAGATATCTCTACACTCTACACCGCCAATTTGTGCACTGCCAATGTAGCCATTTAAAGCGCCACTTAAAACACCTGCAAGTGTAGATTTACCAGAGCCACTTTTGCCCACAAAACAAACAAAACTATTTTGTTTTGCTGTAACATTAATATTTTCAAGTGCAGTTTTAGCCTCATATGCAAAAGTTAAATTTCGCAAATTAACATCAGTTTTTGTTATGCTTGCTGTTTTAGCTTTTTCGTCTTCAGTTTCTAATAATGCAAAAATCTTTTTACTTGCTGCAAGGCCATTCATCGCAACGTGAAAGTAACTGCCAAGTAAACGCAATGGCAAAAAGAAATCCGCCGAGAGCAAAATTATCATCAGCGCACTTGCAAAACCAATGTTACCGTTTGAAAATTCAACTGCGGCAAATGTTATACCAAGTGCTGCACCGCCATAAGCAACTATATCCATAACTATAATAGAGTTTAACTGCATGGAAAGCACTTTCATTGTTATTACACGGAAACGCTCTGCCTGTTTGTTCATTTTTTTGTGCTGAAAGTCATCTGAGCTATATATCTTTAATGTATTTAAACCTTGTAAATTTTCTAAAAAATGGTCAGCTAAACCAGCGTATTCAGCAAGATATTTCCCAAGCAATTTTTTAGCAAATTTTTGTATGGCTATAATGGCTATTGGCATTAGTGGCACACATAAAAATAGTATAACTGCTACTTTTACACTCTGCGAGCCTATAACAAAAGCTAAAATAACAGGGGCAATCATAGCATAAAAAAACTGTGGTAAATAGCTACCAAAATATATTTCTAGCTGTTCAACACCATCAACTGAAAGCTGTAAAAGCTCCGCTGTTGATATTGATTTTTGATAGCGCCCTGAAAGACGCAAGGTTTTTTCATAAATTTTTGTGCGCAGTAAAGTTTTTACTGGTTTTGATGCTAAATAGCTTTCATTATTTGCTATATAAATACAAAACCCACGTAGCGCCGCACAGCCAAGCACAACTACAGCATACACAAGCATTTGTTCTTTAGTTAGTGCATTATTTATTAAATTTTGCAAAAACAAGCTTATAGCAACCATTAAAACTATATTTGAAACCAGCCCTACCAATTGCCAAAGCACACTTTTTGCTATGTGTGGCTTTGCCTCTGGCACAGCTTTTAGTAATTTTTCATTAATCATTAAAATACCTATCTATATGTGTAGATATAATAAGTTAAAATCAGCTAGTTAATTTTAATTTATTATATTAGTTTTTATTAACACATGCAGTTTTTTAACGCACACTAATTGTGTTTATACACCTGTAAACACAATTAGTTAGTTAAACCTACTATTTATTTTACCATTTTACAGATATATTGTAAAGATATTTTGTAAGTTTGCACATTTAATTTCAAAATATTAACATTTTTTTAAATTTAAAAATACTATTGACATTAGTATATTACTCGTTTTATAATATACTTGAAAATAAATATACCAAGGAGGTGCGTATAATTGGGTTTTCAAATAGGAGGCACTATTTTAGATTTTGTAGTTTTAAGCATATTGCGCAGTAAGGATGAATACGGCTACACTATCACACAACAAGTGCGTGAGATTTTAGATGTTTCGGAAACAGCTATATATCCAGCACTAAAACGGCTAGAAAAATCAGGTGCGTTAAGTACTTATGATGTACCTGTACAAGGCCGTAACCGTCGATATTATAAAATAAGTGAAACTGGCATACATACCTTTAACACTTATTTAAGCGATTGGCAACTTTTTAAAAGCAACATGCAAAATTTATTAAAGGAGAATACAACTAATGACACTTGATAATTATTTTTACGAGCTTTCGAGTTGTTTGAGCAGGCTATCGCAAGCCGATAGAGATGAAGCCATAAATTATTATAAAGATTATGCCTTTGATGCTCAAATTACAACATATGACGAAATGACAAAAACTTTTGGTACACCAAAAAATTTATCTGCTACCATATACACAGAGGTTGCAGTTAATGCTGTAAACTCAAAAACTGCCAAAAAAGGCGATTTTGCAAATGCTCTTATAATAAGTTTGGCAGCGCTATTTTCGCTACCTGTTACTTTCTCGCTTTTTATAACTGGTGCAGCTTTACTTTTTGCGCTTGGTGTTATATTGCTTGCTGTGCTTTTTGCAATTGGCGTAACAATATTTGCTTTTGGCTTTAGCGCAGTTGTGCTATTTATAAATTCTTTCACACATTTATACCCATTTATGCCATCAGATTGGCTTTTAAATCTGGGGACATCTTTAATAATGGGTGCATTAAGCGGTATTATGTTAATTTGCATAATTCTTTTATCAAAAACTATATTTAAATTTGCAACCATAATTATTTCAAACATAGTACAAAGGAGAACAAAAAATGCTTAAAAAATTATTTATAGGGCTTACTATAGCACTTGCCATTGGCTCTGCTTTAGTGTTTGCTGGTTATTTAGTTAATTCATCTAACCCTAATACAAATAGCAATGGTGCATTACAAAAAGATACGTTAAATCTAGATGCTTTTGAAAATATAGACATCACGGTTACATCTGCAAATATATCTATTGTACGTGGGGATGTATATCAAATAGATTACGTTTTGCATGCAGTTGAAGAAATAAAAACGATAGAAGTTAAAAATAACACCCTAGTATTTGATAGCGACTACATCGACAAAGAGGTTTTTAATTTTAACTTTAATTTTTTCAAATTCCCATCTTTTAGCGATATTAGTGATTTAACCACAGATGAAGAACATAAAATAGTAATTACCATACCACAAGATGCAAAATTAAGCGATATTAGCCTTGCATCTGTTAGCGGTAATATAATTATTAATGATGAAGATATTGCTAATTTAAACCTCGACACTGTTTCTGGTAAAATTACCACTCAAAACCTAACTGCACAAACATTAATTATCAACGCTGTTTCATCAAATGTTGATGTTACTGATTGCATTATAACTGATTTTAGCAGTAATGCTGTTTCATCAAACACAACTTTAACTGGTGATTTTAAAAACATAACCATTTCTACTGTATCTGGCCATTGCGAAATTGAAGGTATTGTAAGCAATAGCGCAAACATAAATACTATGTCTGGCGATATTGATATCGATACAAACATAGGGGCTGTAAACGCAAACACATTTGGCGATATACGCTACAACGGCGAAAATCAAGGCGCTACTTTTTCAACTACCGATGGCGAAAGCGATTTTAATATTAATACGACTAGTGGCGATATAACTATAG
>CAYJJL010000079.1:0-9030 GCA_964370455.1 uncultured Faecalibacterium sp. | reverse complement strand
TTTATCAAGTTTAAACGCTATTACGCTATCAGGCCTAAAAGCACCCTCTAGGCGTTCTTCTAATATAGTTGGGTTATCACAATAAGGGCAACTTGTCGCCGCTGTTGTTGCATCAGAGATAATTTGCCCAGCGCAAGATTGGCAAATATATTGTTTTATATTGCCTTTTTCTTCGTCGCTCCAATCACCTGAGCCTGTATTATCCCAGCTATAATCATCGTTTACTGTTTCGTTACCTTCGTCCGCAAACTCCTTTACTGCTTCCACATCAAATTCTGAATCGCAGTAAGGGCATTTCATGTTTTGCGAGGTAGTGTCAAAAGTTATGCCACCGCCACAATTGGGGCATTTATATTCTGTAACTGCCATAATTTTCCTCTTTATCATTACATGCTAAAAACGCAGTGCAAAATATCACTACGTTTTCAGCTTTTTTATTATTTTAATTAAGCTTGTGGTTTGCCGCACTCTGCGCAGAATTTACCTTTGTTGCTTGCGCCACAATCACATGTCCAACCATCTTGTGGGCGTGGTGTACCGCAGTTTGAGCAAAACTTGCCTGTGTTTGTGTTACCACAATTGCATGTCCAGCCTGCTGGTGCTTCTGGGCGTTTTGAGCCACACTGCGCACAGAACTTGCCACCGTTATCAGCGCCACAATCGCATTTCCATGCATCTGCACTAGGTGCTGCTGGTGCTTGTTGTTGCACAGGCGCTTGTTGCTGTTGTTGAGCACCCATTTGGAATAAGTTTTGTGCGTTCATTCCGCCTTGGTTTTGAGCCATGTTCATGCCCATAAAGCCCATCATAGCACCGCCATCATTTTTAGCTGCATCTTGCATAGCTTGCGCTTGAGCACCAACTAAAGTTGCCGCTGCCATGTTTGGGTTGCGCATTACAGCTGTGCGCTGTAAATCTTTAATCATCTGCTCATCTTCTTTAGATGCTGTTACAGAGTTAACGCCAAACGCTGCAATTTCAATACCACGTTTATCTTTCCATTGGCTGCTCAAAACTTCGTTCAAAGCATTTGCAATTTCAATGGTATGGCCAGGTAGTGCTGAGTAACGCACGCCCATGCTACTAATTTTTGCAAAAGCTGGTTGCAACGCTGTTAATAGCTCGCTTTTTAGTTGGCTGTCTAATTGGTCACGTGTGTATCTGTAGCTAACATTGCCACAAACATTTGTGTAAAATAGCACAGGGTTTGTAATTTTATAGCTATATTCACCATTGCAACGTATAGAAATATCAATATCTAAACCAATATTAGTATCAACTACACGGAAAGGCACTGGGCTTGCAGTACCATAGCGGTTGCTTAAAATCTCTTTAGTGTTAAAGTAATAAACACGTTGGTCGCTAGCAGCCTGACCGCCGTAAGCAAAACGTTCGCCAAATTTTTCAAAAAATAAGTTTATGCTATCGCCTAGGCTTTCACCGCCAAAAATGCTTGGTTCTTTTGCATTATCAAATACAAACTCACCTGGTTCTGCACAAACTTCAACTATGCGGCCATCTGCCACTATAAGCATACATTGACCATCTGCAACCGCAATTGCTGAGCCATCTGTAATAACATTATCGCTAGCACTAGTGTTAGATGAACGCCCCGATGTGCGCTTTTGACCTTTAGCCACTAAAACGTCTGCTGGCAATGCTTCGCAATAAAAATATTCTTTCCACTGGTCGGCAAGTGTACCGCCAGCTGCACCAAGTGCTGCTTTAATTAAACCCATAAGTGTAACCTCCTAATATGTATAACACACTAACTAACAATACTTTATATTAACTTCAAAGTATTTTAACCCATTGTATCACATCTACTTACAAAATACTATATTTTTTGAGCATAATTATTAACAAACACACAGTGTTACGAATTGTTAATAATTTTTTAATCATTCATCAAAAAAACTCAAAAAACATAGCTAGCATGTTTTGCCATATGGCAAAATATACTAGCTACGTTTAAAATAGGTTAATCTTCAATTTTATCAATGTTGTGGCAAGCTACTTGGTGGTTTGTCTCAACCTCTTTTATTTCTGGTACAGTTGTTTTGCAAATTTCAGTAGCGTAACGGCAACGAGGTGCAAATTTGCAACCTTTTGGTACGTTTATAGGGCTAGGCACATCACCCTCTAGCTCTATTTGTTTACGGTTTTTCTCAGCTTCTGGGTCCGCCAAAGGTATAGCAGAAATCAACGCTTTTGTATATGGATGTTTTGGATTTTTAAAGATAGTGTCGCTATCTGTAAGTTCTACAACAGAACCTAAATACATAACCATAATGCGGTCTGATATGTGTTTAACCATTGATAAATCATGGGCAATAAACATATATGTTAAACCAAGCTCCCTTTGCAATTTAATTAGCAAGTTAACTACTTGCGCTTGTATGGAAACATCAAGCGCAGAGATAGGTTCGTCACAAACTATAAACTCAGGGTCAATTGCAAGTGCGCGCGCTATACCTATGCGCTGACGTTGCCCGCCGGAAAACTCATGCGGAAAACGTGAAGCATGCTCTTTATTTAAGCCGACAAGCTCAAGTAATTGATAAACACGCTCTTTACGCTCTTTAGGTGTTAATAAGCCGTGTATTACAAGGCCTTCTTGTATGATAGATTCAACTGTCATACGTGGGTTTAGTGAAGCATATGGGTCCTGAAATATGATTTGGCAATTTTTACGAAAGTTTTTCATTTCAGCTGGGTTCATCGTTTTGATATCCTTGCCACGATAAACTATTTCGCCAGTAGTTGCCTCGTAAAGTTTAATTAGTGTGCGCCCACATGTTGTTTTACCACAGCCACTTTCGCCAACAACGCCCAAAGTTTCACCTTTGCGTATTGTAAAATTAACATCATCAACTGCTTTTAGTGTTTTTTTGCCAACTTTAAAATGTTTGCTAACATGGCGCAATTCAAATAAATTTTCTTGCATTATAGCACCTCCACTTTTTTGAAACCGCTAGTTTCAGGCGCTTTTGGGTCACATAGCCAACATGCCGCACGCTGCTCGTTTTCAAAATAATAATACTCTGGCATTTTGCGGTTGCATATGTTCAAACGGTGCTCACAACGTGGTGCAAATGGGCAACCTTTTGGTGGCAACAGCAAATCAGGTGGTGTACCTTTAATGGAGTAAAGCTCATCTTTATGAGAGGTATTTAAGCGTGGCACACTATTTAAAAGCGCCCATGTGTATGGATGTTTTGGGTTGTTGAAAATATCTGTAGTTAAGCCACTTTCAACAATTTTGCCACCATACATAACAAACACTCGGCGTGCGCTACCTGCAACAACACCTAAATCATGTGTGATAAGTATAACAGAGGTATTGCACTCTTTTTTCATATCATCAATAAGCTTCATAATTTGTGCTTGTACTGTAACGTCTAGCGCAGTTGTAGGTTCATCTGCAATTAAAACTTTTGGTCTGTTTATAAGCGCCATTGCTATCATAACACGTTGGCGCATACCGCCTGAAAACTCGTGTGGGTATTGGTTTGCACGGCGTTCAGGGTCAGGTATTTTAACCACACGCAACATCTCAATAGCTTGTTTAAATGCTTCCTTTTTTGGTATGTTGTGATGTATTATTAAACTTTCAGCAATTTGTTTGCCTACTTTACGTGTTGGGTTAAGTGAGGCAAGCGCATCTTGGAAAATCATGCTAACTTGCGCACCACGGAATTTACGCATCTCGTTATAGTTTAAACCAATTAACTCCTCACCATCTAGTTTAACACTAGATGTACTTTTAATCTCGCCTGGTTTGTGTATTAGTTGCATTATAGCTTTTGATGTAACGGATTTACCAGAGCCAGATTCGCCAACTATGGCAACTGTTTCGCCCTCGGTTAAATCAAAAGATATACCTCGCACAGCTTTAACTTCACCAGAATAAGTGTGGAAGGATACTTCAAGGTTGTTAACTTCGAGCATTTTGTTATCGTTCATAGTCCTCCCCCTTTCTTATTGGCGTAGGCGTGGGTCAAGCGCATCACGCAAGCCGTCGCCTAGCAAGTTAAAACTTAACATAGTTAAGGATATCATAAGTGTTGGGAAAACTAATTGGTATGGGTAAAACAATAAGTTTTGTTGTGCAGCTGAACATAGCGCACCCCAGCTTGTATTTGGTGAAGCAACACCAAGCCCGATAAAGCTCAAAAATGCCTCAGCAAATATAAGCCCTGGTATAGCAAGTGTTGTTGAAACTATAAGTTGTGACATAACGTTTGGTATCATGTGTGTGCGTATAACGTAGCTTGCAGGCGCACCTAATGCAACAGAAGCCGAAACATAATCGTTTTGTTTTTCTTGCAAAACACGGCCACGTATCATACGTGCAGTGCCTGTCCAGCCAGTTAAGGTTAGCGCAAAAATTAGAGAACCTATTGATGGCTCAAGTAGCAATGAAACAAGTATGATAACTATCATTTTTGGCACACAACCGATAAAATCAACTACACGCATCATTAGGTTATCAATCATACCGCCAAGGTAGCCAGAAACACCACCGTAGATTAAACCTACTGTAATATTAATAGCCGCACCTATTACGCCTATTGCTAGTGAAACACGGCCAGCCTCCCAAACGCGTGTAAAAATATCACGACCCATGTTATCTGTACCAAACCAATAAATTGAATTTGGTGATTCGTTTTTAGCATCTGGGTTAATGCTAGTTACTGTAAATTCGTTTAGATATGGCCCTATAATAACCATTATAACCATGCCTATTAGCAAACATAGCGCACCTAATGCAACTTTGTTTTTCTTTAAACGTCGCCAAGCATCTGCCCAATAAGTAATGCTCTCACGCATAACAACCTCACCAAGTTGGCCTTGGGGAGGGTCTGGAAGAAAATCATCTTCCAGAAACTCTATTTTTTCTTCTGACATATTTTTTCTTCCTTTCCTTATTTATTTGTTTTATCTAGTCTCACTCGTGTGTCAATTAACATATATAAAATATCAACTGCAAACATAGCTAAGATATAAATGCTTGAAATAACTATTGTTTGGCCAATAATCATAGGGTAATCACGCCCTGTAACACTGTTAACAAAGTAGCTACCTATACCAGGTATGGAGAATATAAGCTCCAAAACAAATGTACCTGTAAAGATAAGTGCAAGTTGTGGCACAAGTATAGTAACAATTGGCGAAATAGCATTACGCAAAATAACTTTAAATGTTAAAGCCATTTTTGACATACCTATAGCCTCAGCCGCAAGCACGTAGTCTTGATTCATAACATCTAGCCAGCTTGTACGCATGTAACGTGCTTTTGTACCAATTGAGCTAATACCATATGCGATTGATGGCAAAACAGTGTAAATAAAACCGTTCCAACCAGTAATTGGAAACCAACCAAGCTCAAAAGCAAAAAAGTATTGCAAAATTGAAGCAAAAACAAAGCTAGGTACTGAAATTGCTACTAGTGAAAAAAACATAACTGTGTAATCCACCCATTTGCCACGTTTATATGCAGCAAGTATGCCAAGGCCTAAACCTATGGGTATACCAAACATAAGGCCTTGCACACCAATAGTTGCAGAAACAGGTGCGCCTTGGGAAATAATTTGGTTAATTGAACGCCCTGGATAAACAATTGATTCGCCAAGGTCAAAGTTCAAAATCAAGTTTTTCATGTATATAAAATACTGTACTATAACTGGTTGGTCAAGGCCATAGCGAGCCATGTAGTTGTCACGTATATCTTCAGGCAATTTTGCGGCGGCCTCACCTAGAGGGTCACCGGGTATCATGTGCATGAGGAAGTATGTTGCTGTGATAACTAAAAACAAGGTGAGCAGCATTGACAAAAAACGCTTCACAACATATTTTTTCAAGAAAATTCCTCCTTAAACGTTTCACTTAAAAAACTCAAAAAAATAATATTAACTGTTAATTAAGTGCTGTTTAAACGCCCATATCTACCTTGCTATTTAAGCGCAAGGTAGATATTATCAGCATTTAATTTAAAAATTATACTTCTTCAATGTAAACAGTACGGAACAAGCTTGGGCCAAATGTACCAGCCTCACTCTCAAAACCATGTACATCTTTAGCTGTCATCATTGAGCTAATTGGGTGGTAAATAGGCACAATAATAGCATCTTCTGCAACAGCTAGTTTTTCTGCATCTGCAAATAATTTAACACGCTCGTCATGGTCACGAGATTGTGCAGCTGTGTTGCAATAATCATCAAAAGTAGTGTTATTCCAGTTTAGTGCGTAGTTGCTGTCTTTTGTTGAAATGCACATACCCATAAGGTCGATAGGATCGTTATATTCAGTGTAATGTGTGCTAACAACCATACCAAACTCGCCAGATTTACCTCTATCGTAACCAACTGCACTTTCAACTTGCTCGATTTCAATTTCAAAACCAATTTTGTTTTTGAAAATTTCATAGAAGTATTCAGCGTTATCTTTAGAAGCAGCAGTTGTGCTCTTAACAAGGTAGTTAATTTTATAAGCAGTAGGGTCTTCTGGTAGGCCAAGCTCTTTTAAGCCTTCAATAAATAATGCTTTAGGGTCTGGCACTTCTGCTTTTAAATCAGCCACTGGGTCAGTGCCAGCTGCCTCACGGAAGTTTACACCATCAATTGAAAGTGTAATTGGAATAAGCCCTTTTGCAGGTACAGCAAGGCCGCCGTTTATCATATCACCTGTTTCTTGGCCATCAATACATGCACCAATTGCACGGCGGATTTTGCTGTTGCTTAATAGTTTGTTACCACTTGCATCTTCGTAGCCAGCGTTAAAGAACAATGTGCAAGTACCAGCAAGGGTGAAGTCGCCATAGTTGAAGTTATCTGTTTCTATTAGTTTTTCACGCCATTCAGTGCTACTTACAGATGAACGGTCAATTGTGCCACTGTAAAGTTCAGCTAGTACAGAGTTGTAATCTTTGATAATTTTAATTTCAACACGATCAAGAGCAACTTCATCAGCACGGTAATATTTTTCGTTTTTAGTTAGTGTTATGTGAGAGTCATGCACCCACTCAGTAACTTTAAAAGCACCACAAGAAATTAATGTATCTGCCTCTGTACCGTATGTGCTACCGTGTTGCTCTATAACATCAAGGCGTACAGGTGTAAAACATGGGCCATATGTTAAATCTAAAAAGTATGGTAAGTAATAATCAAGCTCGATTTGCAAAGTGCTATCATCAACTGCGGTTACACCAAGCATTGATGGTTCTAATTCGCCAGCAATAATTTTTTCAGCATTTTTAAAACTCATTAATGTTTTTGCTTGTACCGATGCTAAAGCAGGGTCAACAATGCGTTTAAAAGCATCAACATAGTGCTGTGCTGTAACTGGTTGGCCATCTTCCCACACAACTGCATCAAGGTTAAATGTCCATGTTAGGCCATCTTCGCTTGTTTCCCAGCTAGTTGCGCCGTATGGTTGAGGTGCAAGCACACCATCTACCATTTGCAAAGCTGTAATTTGCACTGCGCTGTTACAAATACAAATTAAATCAGTAGTGCTGTTAGATTGTGTTGTATCCATAACTTTAGGGTCGCTTAACAGTGCGTAGTTTAAAACTTGCTCAACGTCAGAACCGCCACCAGTTGCGCCAGCATCTGTACTTGTTTCGCCGCCAGTTGCTGTGCTTGTTTCTTCGCCACAAGCTGCTAGGCTTGCAGTTGCAAGTGCCAATATACTACCTTGTAAAAATTTTCTACGTGTAACTTTCATGTTTATTACTCCTTTTAAATCTCATTTTATTTATTTTCAATACTTTGATGTTTACTCGCAAAGTAATTGATACATAAGCCTAACGCCAAATCCTGTTGCCCCAGCTGGATTTACGCCTTTTGGCATAGGTGAGTTTGCTGTGCCAGCTATGTCAATGTGTATCCAAGGTTTGTTTTCGCAAAACTCTTTTAAAAACATACCCGCTATAATACCACCAGCCGCTGGTGTTGCGCCAGAATTACGATAATCCGCAATTGTGGAAACTATGCGTTCTCTTGATTCTTCAAAAAGTGGTAATTGCCAAACTAGCTCGCCTGTTTTTGTAGAGGCTTTTTTTGTGCTTTCAAGTAGTGCGTCGTTATTTGTCATAACCGCACAGCAATCTGCACCAAATGTCATTGCCACTGAGCCTGTCAATGTTGCAATATCTATTATTTTTTCAACATTTTCCATTTTTGCTACGTAATTTATAGCGTCTGCTAGTAGCAAGCGACCCTCTGCGTCAGTGTTTGTTATTTCCACAGTTTTGCCAGAGTACATTGTTATTACTGTACCTGGTAAAAATGCTTTTGCATCAACTAAGTTTTCAGCCGATGGTATTACACAAAGCACGTTTTTTTTAACTTTATTTTTAGCAAGAGCTGTCATTAAACCTAAAACATTTGCCGCACCACACATATCAACTTTCATGCTGACAATTGTTTTTGTATCTTTTAAGTTATAACCACCTGCATCAAATGTAACGCCTTTGCCTACATACGCTGTATATGGCTCATCACCTGCGCCGTTATACTCCATAACTATTAGCACAGGTGCATGTTTTGAACCTTTGCCAACTGCAAGTATACCACCAAAACCCTCTTTTTTAAGCCATTTTTTATCGTAAACAGTGGTCTTAAAACCACATGCTTTACCTTGTTCAACAGCAAAATCAGCTAATGTTTCAGGGTAGATATCAGCAGCATGTCTGTTGCCTAAATCCCTCGCTATGCAAACACCTTTGCCTAAACTTAAACCCTTGTTTATTGCAGTTTGGTAAAGTTCGGTTTCGTTAACTGCTATACTAAAGCATAGCTCTGTTTGCGTTAATAAAGTAGATTTATAACCTTTAAATTTATATAACGCAAGCTCTGACATTAACGCAAATTGTTCTATTAGTTTTGCGATATCTTCTTCTTTTACATCTTTTTCAAATGCAGTTTTAAGCGAAACACCCCAATTAACAACTTTTGTATCAGCTAAGCTCTTAAACATCACCGAAAGTGAGTTTCTCACTTTTACTTCGTCGTTTAAATCTCCTAA
>CAYJJL010000078.1:0-9038 GCA_964370455.1 uncultured Faecalibacterium sp. | reverse complement strand
AAATTACGATAATAAATTAAAAGTAGTGAGTTAATTTTAATTTATTGTAAAGAAGGGCACGCCGTAAAAGTGAGGTGTAGCTGTGACTAATATTGATAAAAAGCATATCTCTAGTTTTTTGCAAAAAGCAGAGCTACCACTATTGCGTGAGAGCGTTTTGCAACTAATGTTTCCTCGCCGTTGCCTGTTTTGTAGCAGGGTTATTGGTTTTGAAGAAAATTGCGAAAGCAAAGATTGCAAAGCTGAAAAAGCAAGGCTGGCGTTAGAAAATAAGCGTTTAAACCCAGCTACACATTATTTTGGTGAACTAGAGGGTGCAGCTGCTGTTTATTTGTATGAGGGCAGTGCGCGCAAAGCTATTTTACAAATGAAATATGGGGGTATAGCAGACACAGGCAGAGATATGGGAAATTGTATGGCAAAAGAGCTTTTTGGCTGTACTTTTCGCAGAAAATATGGTATAGTTGATGTTAAGCATGTTTTGCAAGGGGTAGCAGCTTATCATGCTGTTATACCTGTACCGCCATCGGATAATAAAAGGGGATATAACGTGCCTGAAATTTTAGCAAAGCAAATTGCCAAAGGCTTAGGTGTTGAACTTATGCAAAGCGCACTAGTGAGAAAGCATTTTGTTAAAAGGCAAGCAGGGCTTGATTTATCCGAGCGTTTTGCAAACGTTGCTGGCAGTTTTACAGCACAGCCAAAGCTTGATTTAAGTGGCAAAAATATTTTGCTTGTTGATGATGTTATCACAACAGGTGCAGCTGTGGCATCGTGTGCACAGGCACTTTTAAAAGCAGGAGCAGAAAACGTATTTGCAGTGAGTTTTGCGGCAGCTAAGGATACAAATATTAATAAAGCTGACGATGATTTATAAAAGATAAAATAAGTTGAATAGAAAGGGAACAAACATGGCATTGAATGACATAGGCATAGACCTTGGTACCACAACTATAATTATAGCGCAGGAGGGTAAAGGTATTGTTTTAAACCAACCTAGCATTGTTGCAATTGATACACGTAAAAATAAAGTGCTTGCAGTTGGCGATGAAGCTTTGGCGATGGTAGGCCGTACACCTGATTACATCTCGGCGGTTTTCCCTTTAAAGGATGGCGTTATTAGCGACCACACAATGACAAAAGAACTTATTGGACGTTTTGTTAGCAAAGTGCATGAATCTTTTTTAGTAAAACCTCGCATGGCGGTTTGTGTGCCAGCGGCTATTACAGGCATTGAAAGCGATGCAGTTGTTGAGGCAGTTGTTTCAGCTGGTGCAAGGCAAGTTTTTTTAATTGATGAACCTTTAGCAGCGGCTATTGGCTCAGGTGTTGATGTTTTAAAACCAGATGGTCAAATGATGATAGATATAGGCGGTGGCACAACTGATATAGCTGTTATATCATTAGGTGGTAAGGTTAATGCTACTAGCGTTAAAGTTGCTGGCAACACTTTTGATAACGAAATATTAAAATTTGTGCGCACACGTTTTAATATTTATATTGGCCAGCGCACAGCCGAGGAGCTTAAAAAACAAATTGCTTGTTGCCCACAGCTAAAAACTTTTAGTGAAAAAATGGAAGTTAAGGGCCGTAGTTTAGTAACTGGTTTACCACAACGCCTAGAAATTTCAACAGAGGATTTATATGCACCTATTATGGAGCTGTGTGAGCAAATAGCACGTGCAGCACACCAAGTTTTAGAACGTGTACCACCAGAACTTGCAGGTGATATTTTTAACAACGGTATAATGTTAACTGGCGGCGGCGCACAGTTAAATGGTTTAACTGATTATTTATCACAAGAGTTAAAAGTTAATGTTTACGTTTCGCCAGATCCTGTTAACTGTGTTGCACTTGGCACAGCAAAAAGTTTGGCAATAGGTCAAGATTTAGAAACAGGTTTTAGAAATGCAACCCCACGCATTGGCTTGAGATAATTTGTTAAAAGAGTGATGTTTTATCACTCGCAACAAAAATCTAAAACTGCGCAACATCCTTGCAAATCTTTATTATTGCAAGTGAAGTCAAAACAGAGTATACTATATTTGTGATATTATGGCTAACAAGTTTATGCTATAAGCACAAAAAACGTGTGTTTAAATGCGGAGTTATCGGTGACACACATTAATTTATAAATAGTAGAATAGAGGTTTTTAGTAGTAAAAATTAGCATTGTTGAAAATTTAGCACTAAAACTAATTTGCCTATGTAAAAAACAGGGCAAAGTAAGTGTTGTTTAAGTTAGCTTAGCTAAAATGTACTATAAAAATCTTAAAGTAAAACCTAATAAGTAATAAAACAGGAGGCAGTTCATGAACATTTTTGCACTACCCGCACTTATGGCAATAGACCCACAGCCTAGCGATGTTGTGGTTACCTTAACAGGTGTTGCACTGGTATTTCTTATCCTTATTTTATTAATGATTGTTATCATAATAGAGGGTAAAATTTTTACCTCAAGGCAAGAAAAACAACAAGCTACAGTTAAACCAGTTGAACCTGTAAAAACACCTGAACCAATTGCAGTGGAAGTAACAACACCTGAACCTGTTATTGAAGAAGGTATACCAGAGGCAGTTGTTGCAGCTATTACAGCGGCTATTGCATGCATGGGCGATGGTAAATATACTTTACGTTCGGTTGAGCGTGCTGGCAAAGCTCGTAAAAATGCTTGGAGCAAAGCTGGTACAGCTGATGTTACATCACCTTTTTAAGGTTTGTGATAATTTAAGTTTAATAAAGAGCTTGCGTTTACTTGAGTTTTGCTTTGCGTAAACGTACGCCTTATAAATATACTGTTGCAAAGCAATGATAAGCAAAGGAATGGAGCATTAAATGAGTGCATTTTTTGACACACTGACAAGCATTTTTCAAAATTCTGGATTTGCGCAATTTACCGCAGAGGGTGGCTACCTTTACTTAATAATGATAGTTATTGGTTGTTTTTTACTTTACCTTGCTATTGTGCATAAGTTTGAACCACTGCTTTTATTACCAATAGCTTTTGGTATGATATTAGCAAACTTACCTGGTAGTGGCATAATCCATATGGAATACTTTATTGGCGAAGGCCTTGCACACCCAGATTGGGTTAGCGTTTTAAATTATGGGGGCCTTTGTGATATGCTTTATATGGGCGTAAAACTTGGCATTTACCCACCATTAATCTTTTTAGGCATAGGCACAATGACAGACTTTGGCCCGCTTATTTCAAACCCAAAAAGTTTGCTTTTAGGTGCAGCTGCACAGTTTGGCATTTTTGGTACATACCTAGGTGCGCGTTGGTTAGATGCTAGTGGTTTAGTTGATTTTACAACACTACAAAGTGCGGCTATTGCTATTATAGGTGGTGCAGATGGTCCAACAGCTATTTTCGTTGCATCAGCACTTGCACCAGAACTATTAGGTAGTATTGCTGTTGCGGCATACAGCTACATGGCGCTTGTACCAGTTATACAACCACCTATCATGAAAGCCCTAACTACAAAAAAAGAGCGTTCAATTGTTATGACACAGTTGCGTGCTGTTTCTAAAACTGAACGAATCATATTCCCAATAGTTAGTACAATTGTTGTTTATTTAATCATCCCTGAATCCGCTGTTTTGGTTGGCATGTTAATGCTTGGCAACTTGATGAAAGAATCTGGCGTTGTTGACCGCATACAAAAAACTGCAGGCAACGAACTTATGAATATTATTACAATTTTCCTAGGTTTATCTGTTGGTTGCACCACAAGCGCAGATACCTTCCTAAACTTCCAAACATTATTTATCATATTCCTAGGTTTGGTTGCTTTCAGTTTCGGCACTGCTGCTGGTGTATTGTTCGGCAAACTAATGTGCTGGGCAACTAAAGGCAAAGTTAACCCATTAATAGGCTCTGCTGGTGTTTCAGCTGTACCTATGGCTGCACGTGTTTCACAAAAAGTCGGCCAATCTGAAAACCCACATAACTTCCTACTAATGCACGCTATGGGTCCTAACGTTGCTGGTGTTATAGGTTCAGCTGTTGCAGCTGGTATCTTAATTAACATTTTTGGTTAATTAAAAATTAATAAATTAAAAGGCTAAACTGTGTTTGGGATTAAATCCTAAGCACAGTTTTTTTTTGTGAAAATTTAGTGCTATTGGGATATCTTTTCTTTGCAAGTGATGTATGTTTGTGGTATACTAGAAAAGATAATGGAAAGATATATAGAAAGAGTTGGATTGTTGATGTTTGATGAATTGCAAAATGAATTTTGCGCACTGCGTGATAAATATATAGAGGCTCAATTTGGGCGCTTAAATGCTGTTCAAAAAGAGGCTGTTTTTACTATAAATGGCCCACTTTTAATTTTAGCTGGTGCTGGTAGCGGCAAAACAACAGTTTTAGTTAACCGCATAGCAAATATTATACGTTTTGGTACGGCGCATGGCTCAAAAAATGTAGCAAGACCAGTTGAAGAAGCTGATTTAAACGAACTTGAGGAGATTATTAAAACTGGCGCTAAACCCTCAAGAGAGCTAGCAGGTCTACTGCGTGAAAATACAGTACGAGCATGGAATGTTATGGCTATAACATTTACAAATAAAGCAGCAGGTGAGCTAAAAGAACGCTTGGAAAATATGCTAGAGGGTGATGGTTCAGAGGTATTTGCCTCAACTTTCCACTCTGCTTGTGTGCGTATTTTGCGTCGTTATGCGGAGCAAATTGGCTATCCACAAAGTTTTACAATTTATGATACTGATGATGCTCAACGTGTGATGAAAGCTATTTATAAAGAGTTTGAAATTGATGATAAATTTTTACCTGTTAAAAGCGCACTTTCCCAAATAGGCCGTTTAAAAGATAAATTAATAAGTGTTGAAGATGCCTTGGCTGAAAGTAAGGATTCAAGATCAGGTATTGTAGCAAGGGTATATGCAGCATATCAAAAACGTTTGCGTGATGCAGGTGCTTTCGATTTTGATGATTTGATTTATCAAACAGTTATGCTTTTAATAGAGCACCCAGAAGTACGTGAGTTTTACCGCTCAAGATACCGTTATTTGCTAGTGGACGAATACCAAGATACAAGCGTTGCACAGTTTGAGCTAGTGCGCTTGTTAACAAACGAACAACAAAATATTTGTGTTGTTGGTGATGACGACCAAAGTATTTATCGTTTCCGTGGGGCGACAATTGAAAATATATTGAGCTTTGAGGAAAGGTTTATTGGCGCAAAAACTATTAAACTTGAAGAAAACTATCGCTCAACTTCAAACATACTAAACGCAGCTAATGCTGTTATAGCTAACAACTTTGGGCGCAAAGGTAAAACACTGTGGACAAATAACGGCGATGGCGAAAAAATACAGCACTACCAAGCCGAAAACGAAACAGATGAAGCAAAACACATTGTTGAGGTTATTGCAAAGCAAGTATCAAACGGTGCAAAACTAAGTGATTTTGCAGTGCTTTACAGGATGAATGCACAATCAGCACCGCTTGAAACATATTTTACACGTGCAGGCATACCACACAAAATTTTAGGTGGTCAACGCTTTAATGATCGTGAAGAAGTTAAAGATATACACTCATATTTATCCATAATTGCAAACCGTAAAGATGATTTACGTTTGCGTAGAATTATCAATAAGCCTGTGCGAAAAATAGGTGCAACTACCATAGATAACGTGGCAGAAATAGCACAAGCCGAAGGTGTAAGCATGCTTGATATTTGCGCGCGTGCGGCTGAATACGCAAAAATTTCTCGTGCGGCAGTGGCACTTTTAAAGTTTTACGCTATGTACGAAAAACTTTGCGAACTTGCAGAGGATTATCCTTTGGATATATTTGTAACAGAGCTAATAAAAGTTTCAGGGTATCAAGCTATGCTAGAAACTAAAGGCGAAGAAGGCGAGGAACGCTTACAAAACTTGGGGCAACTTGTTAATAATATGAAGCACTATATGGACGCAAGAGGCGCTGATGCTACACTTGCTGGTTACCTAGAAGAAATTGCGCTTATAAGTGATTTAGACCAATATAACCAAGCTAGCGACCAAGTTGTTATGATGACAATGCACTCGGCAAAAGGTTTGGAGTTTCCTTATGTTTTCTTGCCAGGTTTTGAGGATGGTGTGTTCCCAGGGGAGCGTGCTAAATATGCCGAGGAAGATATGGAAGAAGAACGTCGTTTGTGCTATGTTGGCATAACACGTGCTAAAAAGGAGCTATATATATCATCAAGTGTTACACGCATGATTTTTGGGCAAACAAAGCGCAATAAGCCAAGCGGATTTTTAGAGGAAATTGGCGAAGAATACCTAGAGCGTACACAGTGCCGAGCACTTGAAATACAAAACAGGCTTAGCAGCACAGGCGGATACGGTATGTCAAACTATGGCGGCGCATCTGGTTTTAGCGGTGCATCAAGTTATGGTGGTAACACTAACTATGGCGGTAGTGCATACGGCGCTCGAAATACAGCTAATAATGGCAAAGTAGGCGAAGACGAAAACGGCTACCCAGCAAAACGCCCAGAGCCTACAAATAGGCAAGTACCAACACCAGCGCCACAAATAGGGCGTGTGGGTGTGCCAGCGCAGCGTGCCCAAAGCACAGCAAAACCGATAATACAATTTGGTGCACAGGCAAAACCTACGGCGGCAAAACTTGATTATAAAATTAACGATATAGTAGAACATAAAATTTTTGGTAAGGGTATAATTAAACGCATTGCGCCAACATCTGGCGATGCAATTTTAGAAATACATTTTGAAAAAGTGGGCATGAAAAAAACTATGGCAAACTATGCACCACTAACAAAAATTAAGTAATAAATAATAAAAGCTAAAAAAATAGAAAGAGCAATTATGAAAAAAGGTAAACTGTTTGTTATAGATGGGCTAGATGGTTCAGGCAAGGCAACACAAACAAAATTGCTTGCTCAAAAATTACAAGAGCAAGGCAAAAATGTAAAGCAAATTACATTTCCGTGTTACGAGAGCCAATCCTCAGCGCTAGTGCGTATGTACCTTGGTGGTGAATTTGGCGAAAAAGCAGGCGATGTAAATGCATATGCGGCATCTAGCTTTTATGCAGTGGATAGATTTGCAAGTTTTAAAAGCGATTGGGGTAAGTTTTATGCAGATGGAGGCATTATAATTGCCGATAGATATACAACATCAAATGGTGTACACCAATGCTCAAAATTACCAAGTGAAGAGTGGGAAGTTTTTTTAGATTGGCTTTTTAATTATGAATATGATTTACTAGGTTTACCAAAACCTGATGAAGTTATTTATCTTTCTGTCGAACCAGAAGTTAGCCAAAAATTAATGGAAGAACGATATAAAGGTGATAATAGCAAAAAGGATTTACACGAAAAAGATTTGGAATATTTAGCAAAAAGCCGAAAAGCGGCTGAATATTGTGCAGAGGTTTTAAACTGGAAAACAGTGCATTGCACGAAAGCGGGGCAAATGCGCACGATAGAGGAGATAAACAAAGAACTTTGTGAAATAGTAAGCGAACAATTATTTTAAGAGAGGGCGTTTTAATGAATCGTTTGATACAAACAGAAGATATAAATGTATTGGCAAAATTATGGGCTGAGATTTTTGGTGATAGCGAAGATTTTGCAAAGATGATTTTTAAGGATTTTTCGAGCATACAAAATGCATATGTAACAGAGGAAAACGGTGAAATTATATGCATGATATGCACCGTGCCAGTTACTATTGAAACCAAAAATGGTTCATATATATATGGAGTTTTTACAAAAGCTAGCGCACGTAGGCAAGGTAAAGCCAGAGAGCTTATGGAGTATGTAGCACAGCAATTAAAAGCAAAAGGACAAGAGTTTTTTGTGTTAGTACCAAGCGAAAAAAATCTTTTTGCTTTTTATGAAAAACTAGGCTTTATAAGTGCTTTTCCATTACGTAAGTTTAGGCGTGAGATAAATCGCAACCTTTGGGCGCAAGCTGAGTTTGATAGTGTAACTGCAAAAGGCTTGCTAGAGTTTCGTAAAAGGTTTTCGCCAATGGCGGTAACTTTTGCATTGCCTCAAATGATGGCGGTGTTTTCAGATTTATATAGCATAGGCATAACTATTGTACACAGTAAAAATGGTTATGGTTTATATATACGCAAGGATAAAACCCTGCATTTCATAGAGTTACAAGCCGAAAACGAGCGCGAGGCAATAACCCTAATGGAAGCCGCACGCGAGAAGGAAGTCTTTGCAGAAGAAGCTGAAATTTCGCTCGGTAATTCGCAATTATTGTTTTTGGGGCTTGGTGAGCAAGAACCTTACGGCATGATTAAATTTTTAGGTGACCCTTTTGATGTTACCGAAAGTTACATGCGTTTAATGATGGACGATAAATAAGGAGATAAAAAATGGATGACGAAAGAGAAGAAATGCGTGAAGAACGCCGTGGACGCCGCGCCGAACGCCTAAAAAAAGGTTGTGGTTGTGGCTGTGTAGTAGTGGTAGTTTTATTTTTTGCATTAGTTGCAGCTGGCATTTTTGCGTTTTTTGAGATAAAAGGTGATTTCGAAGGTGCAGAACAAAAAGGTGAAGAAGTTATTGTAAGCATAGAGCAAGGCAGTGGTACAGTTACAATTTCTGAAGCTTTAGGCGATGCTGGTTTAGTAAAATATCCGCAAATTTTCCGTTTATATGTAGGTCAAGTTGCTTACGGTTCAGATTTACAATATCGTGATTTTGCAATACCTAGCGGTTCTTCATACCATGAAATTAATCAAAATTTGATACAAACAGTTGCCTCAGAAACAACACGTGTAAGTTTCCCAGAGGGTAGCACAGCAATTTCAATAGCAAATAAAATGGAAGAAGCTGGCCTTTGCTCCGCTGAAGAATTTTTGCAAGTTGCAAACGAAGGTGATTTCAGCCAGTTTGAGTTCTGGGCATCAGTGCCAACAGCAGAAGAAGCACCTAATCGCTTTATGAAGTGTGAGGGATATCTCTTCCCAGAAACTTACGATTTTTATAACGATGACACCGTTTACAACTATGTAGCAACTTTCTACGCAGAGTTTGATAAAT
>CAYJJL010000077.1:0-9061 GCA_964370455.1 uncultured Faecalibacterium sp. | reverse complement strand
TTACCATGTATGAAGAGGCACGTAAATACAGCGCAAACTTTAAATAAAAACACAAAAAACTCTGCAAAACATATAAAACTAAATTTATATGTAAGTTTGCAGAGTTTTTATTTGTTAGGATATTTTAGCGTGGTGTAAAATCACTGTTTATGGTTAGTAACAAAAAGGATATTTATTATTTTTGCTTATCCTCAGCACTAAATTTTTCACCTAAAACTAATTTTGCCAATGGCATTTTTATTAAACAGAGCACCACTACTGCAAGCAAAGCTAGCAATGCATATATTACAGGCGTTGCCGAAAGTACAAGCCCAACTGCAAGTGCGGCTGATGGTGGGTGCTCAAAATCAAAAACTGTCATGCATAGCGAGGTTAAAAAAACAGCCGCCACACACATCATTAAAATTACAATATAACCGCCATTAGTTGCCCTTAATATAACTGAAAACACACTGCCCCACAAACCAGCCGAAATGTAACCACCTAATATAACACGAGTTTTAACAGATTGTGCCTTTGGGAACGCAAAAGCTATAAACGCAGTTGCCGCTAGCGAAGTGACCCAAATGGTGTTATCTATAAAATGCATAGCGACAAAACAAAAAAGCAAAAATAGCGATACACACAAACTGCGCAAAAAGCAAAGGCGAATTTCCTCTTTTGACAAATTTGGTTTATACATTTTGTTTCCCCCTTTCGTGTTTAAAACTTCATTTGCTTTTAATCATACAAGTGGCATGCTACCACATGGCCTTTTTCTAACTCTTTTTGCACTGGTATTTGCTCTTTACAACGTGCTGTTGCTTGTGGGCAACGTGTATGGAACGTACAGCCAGATGGTGGGCACGTTGGGTTTGGTACATCGCCCTCAAGCCTAACGGAAGAACTTTTAGCTAGAGGGTCTGTTTTTGGTATTGCCGAAAGCAAGGCACGTGTATATGGGTGCAGAGGGTTTTTGTAAACATCCTCTGTTAAACCTTGCTCAACTATCCTGCCAAGATACATCACACCAACACGTGTGCAAATATGGCGCACAACGTTTAAATCGTGCGATATAAACAAATACGATAGTTTTCTATCCGCTTGCAATTTTATAAGCAAATTTAAAATTTGCGCCTGTATGGAAACATCAAGCGCTGATACAGGTTCATCCGCCACTACAAAACGTGGGTTTGTTATAAGCGCCCTCGCTATACTTATACGCTGGCGTTGCCCGCCTGAAAATTGGTGCGGATACCGCTCAAGGTGCTCTGGCAAAAGCCCAACAGCTTGCGCCATATCTTGCACTGTTTGCGCTATTTGTTCGGCTGGCATATCTGCAAAATGTGTTATCATTGGCTCTTCCAGCAGTTTTTGCACGCTCATCCTAGGGTTTAGTGAGGCGTAAGGGTTTTGGAAAATAAACTGCATATCACGCCTTTTTTTGCGCATTTCCTCGTTTGAAAGCGTTAATAAATTTTCGCCATCAAACTGCACACTGCCTGATGTAGGGTTTACAAGCCTTAATATAGAGCGCCCTGTTGTGGATTTACCACAACCAGATTCACCAACAAGGCCAAAAGTTTCGGAGTTATTTACTGTAAATGATATATCTTCAACTGCGTGTACGTGGCCTATTGTTTTTTGCAAAAAACCACCACGCACAGGGAAGTATGTGCGCAAGTTTTGCACCTCTAACAAGCTATTGTTTTTATCCATTATGCGCCACCTCCGCATTATCATTAGCATGTAACCAGCAACGGCATAAATGCCCATTTTCGAGCGTAACCACAGGCGGACATGCTATATCACATTTTGCAAAACGCTTATCGCAACGTGAGGCAAAACGGCAACCTGTGCCAAAATTACCAGCTGTTGGTACAGTGCCACTTATGGAGTATAGCTCTTTTGCTACACCTAACGAAGTAACCGAGCGCAAAAGCCCCTGTGTATATGGGTGCGCACCATTATGAAAAATATCTGCAACGCTTGCTTTTTCCACCATTTGGCCTGCATAAAAAACCGCAACTTCCTCACAAGTTTCGGCTATAACACCAAGGTCGTGCGTTATCATAATAACAGATGTATCGTGTGCCTCACGCAGTTGCGCCATTAAATCTAGTATTTGCGCTTGTATTGTAACATCTAGCGCTGTTGTGGGTTCGTCCGCTATTAATAGTTTTGGGTTATTAATAAGCGCAATAGCTATCATAACACGCTGAAGCATACCGCCTGAAAGCCTGTGTGGGTAATCTTTAAGTATTTGCTCTGGGCGTGGAATTTTAACTTGGTTTAGCATATCAAGTGCAACTTCGTACATCTCTTTACGTGTTAGCGATGTATGAAATTTTAGCGATTCAAATATTTGATTTTCTATTGTATACATGGGGTCAAGTGCTGTCATTGGCTCTTGAAATATCATAGATATTTCCTTGCCACGCAACTTACGAAGCTCCGCTTTTGATAATTTTGTAAGCTCGGTTTCGCCGTTTGCGCCCATAAAGCGCATAGAGCTACCTTGCCCTATTGATAATGGGTACGATAACAAACCAGGTATTGCAGAGCACGTTATGCTTTTGCCACAGCCTGATTCGCCAACTATACCAAAATTTTGCTTTTTGCCAATAGTTAAATTTATATCTTCAACTAGTTTAACAGGTGCATTTTTTTTACCCTTGTAAAGCTCTATTGATAAGTTTTTTATTTCTAACAATGTATCCATAAATTCCCCCTAAACTTTTAGTTTTGGGTCTAGCACATCACGTAGTGCATCGCCTAAAATGTTAAAAACAAGTATAGTAATTATTATAAAAAGCAAAGGGAATATAGCAAGATACGGATCACGCAACATATCCGCCCTTGCATCTGATAACATTGAACCCCACGATGGGTCAGGATCCTGTATACCTAAACCGAGAAAACTAAGAGTTGCCTCTGTTAATATAGCGCCTGAAAGCGCTAGTGTTGCTTGCACTGTAAAAGGCGCAATTACATTTGGCGAAATATGGCTTATTAATATGCGCCCTGTTTTAACGCCTACGCTTTTAGCATTTTGCACGTACTCAAGCCCTTTTGCTGATATAACCGCTGCACGCACTGTGCGCCCAAACACAGGGGTGTTTACTATGCCTATGGCTATCATGGCAGGCACAATGCCACGCCCCAAAACGGACGAAATAAATATAGCCAGCAATATAGAGGGGAACGCAAATAATATGTTCATTATAGATGTAATAACTCTATCCACTACACCCTCAAAATAGCCTGCTAACATGCCTAATATGTAACCTAAAGTTGCGCCAATGCCAACGGCTATTATGCCAACCATTAAGGAAACACGTGCACCATATAATATACGGCTAAAAATATCACGGCCAAATTTATCTGTGCCAAAAATATGCTCAGCTGAGGGTGCCTCATAACGTGGGCCTATTTGGTCATACGGATAGGTCGCCAATATATCGGCTGAAAGTGCAAGAAAAACAAGCAACAAAACGCCTATAATGCCAATTTTACCCATGGGATCTCTCCACAGTTCACGAAGAGTATTTTTAAAAGTTTTCATGTTTCACCCTCCTTATTTGTATGAAATCCTAGGGTCAATAGCCGCATACAGCAAATCAACAACCAGATTTACGAAAACATAAACAGTAGCAATAAACAAAACACAGCCTTGCACAACAGGGTAATCGTAATTATTAATACCTGTTAATGTCATAAGCCCAAGCCCTGGCAGTGAAAATATTTGCTCAACAACAACAGCACCGCCTAAAAGCGCACCAATTTGCATACCAACTAGTGTAACTATTGGTATAAGCGCATTGCGTAAAGCATGCTTAAATATTGCCACGCCCTCACTAGCACCTTTTGAGCGCACTGTTTTTATAAAATCTTGTTTTAGTATTTCAAGCACAGAGGAGCGTGTCATACGCATTACTGAGCCAGACATAGTAGAGCCTAGCACAAGTGCAGGTAAAATCATAATTTCTAAATTTGCTAGAGGGTCTTGATAAAAATAAACATATTTTAAAGGCGGATAATAATCAAACGCTATTGTTAAAAATAATATTAATATTAACGAGGCCGCAAAACCTGGCACAGATACGCCAAATAGTGCAACTACCCTAACAAGCCTATCCACCCAGCTATTGCGTTTAACCGCTGCAAGTATGCCAAGAGGTATGGCGATTAAACATGATATTACTGCACCCATAACGGCGAGCTGTGCTGTAACTTGAAACCTAGTGAGTATTTCAGGGAAAATTTCCTCACCAGAGCGGAACGATATGCCAAAATCGCCTTGTAGCACACCGCCCATCCAATTTAAATATTGTGTAACCACTGGCTGGTCAAGCCCATACCTTGCCTCAACTTGTGCTAGCAACTCAGGGGTTGAATCTATGCCTAAAAGCCCCTCAGCAAAGCCACCTGGAACAAGCCGTAAAACAGCAAAAACAGCAATACTTATACCCAAAAGTATAGGTATTAACTGCAACAACCGCCTTAAAATATAACTACCCATAATTCACGCTCCTGCGATTTTTAAAACAAATAAAAAACAATGGAGCGGGGTAAGCCCCGCCCCATTGCGAATTTAAATTAGCCGCCTATTGAAATGTAACGCATATCGTTTGGATTTGCTGCGTATGGCTCAAAGCCTTGTACGCTAGCACCTGCAAAGAAATATGTTGTTTGGTTTGCAAACCATAAGTTTGGAGATTCTTCAACTATTATTTGTTGTGCTTCTGTGTAGTATTCTGCACGTAGTGCTTCATCTGTTGTAGCAAGTCCTAGTTCACAAAGTTCGTCAACACGCTCGTTTGAGTAACCCCAAACGTTTGCACCTGCGCCTGTTGAGTAGAAGAAGCCTACCGCACGGTTAGGGTCTGTACCTGCACCGTTTTGGCCACACATTAAATCAAAATCAGCATCAGGTGTGCTCATAATTTTCCATTGGTCAACATAAGCGCCTGATTCAAGATCTGTTGTTTCTATGTCTATATAAATTTCAGCAAGTTGTTGTTGTATAACTGTGCCTGTATCACGTATAGAGTCTAGCAAACCAACTGCCATTGTTAATGTTAGGCGGTTATCCTCGCTATAACCAGCAGCTTCCATAAGTGCTTTAGCTTCATCTATATTTTGTGTATAAAGTGGAGATTCGCTAACAGCATCCCATGTCCAGCGGCCCATTGCAGGAGGCACAAATGTTGTTGGTACAGCCTCGCCATTATATACGTAATCAATAATAGCTGCACGGTCAATAGCTAGTGACATTGCTTGGCGCACATTTTGGTCTTGCAATGCTTCACGAGATAAGTTAAAACCTAGGAATGTATAATCGTTTGATTGGTATGAGATAACTGCAATATTTTCATCGCTTTGTGCGTCTGAAAGATTCATAGCAGATAAAGTTGTTAAGTTTATTTCGCCTGTTTGCAATGCTGAAAAACGTGTGCTTTCGTCAGCCATTAAGTAGTAATTAATTGTTTCTAAAACTGGGGCACCGTCCATCCAGTAATTTGGATTTTTAACAAGTGTGATGTAGTTATCAACTACGGATTCGCTATACATAAATGGCCCTGTGCCAGACATAGATGCTATTGTGCTTAGGCTACCGTCGTTTTCTTCAACAACTTCTTTGCAAACTATTGCACCATATGAAGATGTAAGTGTTGACATAAATGCAGCATTTGGCTCCGCCAAAGTAAATTGTATGCTATATGTATCAAGCACTTCAACGCTAGCTATACCAGCATAATAAGAGCCAGAGTTGCCAAGCGCACCAATATCACCTGCATCTGTGTTGCCAAGTACACGATCAAAGCTGTACTTAACATCCTCAGCTGTCATTTCACGGCCGTTGTGGAACATAACGCCCTCACGGATTTTAAAGATATATGTAACATCGTCAGGTGTTTCCCAGCTTTCTGCCAATAATGGGCGGAAACTCATGTCATCATTAAAACCTATTAGTGTTTCGTAAACTTGGTTAAAAACACGTGTAGCGGCATGTGCGGATATTGTGTGTGGGTCAAAACCAGCTGGCCATGTATCTGTGCCGTAGTTAAGCACTTGTTCAACAGGCTCTGCTGTGCTTTCAGATGTGCTACTTGCATCGGTTGAATCCGCTGTGCTATCTGCGGTTGAAGTAGCTGTTGTTGCACAACCACTAAACAAACTCAATGCCATAACACTAACTAATGAAAGTGCGATAATCTTGTTTTTAATTTTCATTTTGATGCTCCTTTTTCTTGTTTTTGCATTATCAAGGTAAATCCTTGTTATACACTATAAATCTAGTACACTAAGTAAACACTTACGTTCACGCTAAAACTTCAAAAAAATTATACAACATTAACTAATAATATTAAAACTGTTTAACCAAATTCAACTTTTCTTCAAATTATATAACAAAGAAATGCCTCTTTCAAGGCATTTACTAAAAAAGCTTAATTTATAGAGCTAATTTTAAACTAAAATAGGGTGCTGCTGCACATCTCGCACGCTCAGCAAAAAACACAAAAACTTAGCTTTAACTCTTGCGAGTTAACCAAAGCAAAAGGCAAACCTTTTACCTCAAATATTTACTTGTGTAATTTAATAATCGAATTGAGTATGTGCAACAGCACCTTACTTTTTTATTGTTTTATATTATTTTAACTAGCCTAAACTTGCAACGCTTTCATAAATTGCCATTGTAATTGCATCAGCCTCTTGCCATATGGTTTCTAAATTTACAAGGTCCTCATATTCGGCTGGGTTTGTCATAAAACCAACCTCTAAAAGGGTAGCAGGGCAAATGTTTGAGCGTGTAACGTAATAATAACCATACTTAGAGCCACGGTTTTGCCTACCTGTTACATCGCATAGATTTTCAATTATATTAGCGGCAAAAGCGTCGCCCTCATCATAAAACCAATAAGATTCTATGCCTGTTACAGTGTTAACATCAGTTGTGAGGTTTATGCTGTTATGGTGCACTGAAATAAAATAATCTGGCTGTATAGTGTTAAGCGCTGTAACTCTATCTCCCAATGTGGGGAAGGTATCGTCAGTGCGTGTCATTATAACTGTTGCGCCTAGTTGTTCAAGGCGGTATTGTGTCGCCACTGAAAGCGCAAGGTTAACATCTTTTTCAGCTGGTGCGCTTTGCCCTGCTGCACCCATTGCACCTGTATCATCCAGCCCATGCCCTGCATCTAAAATTACACGCACACCTGCCAGTGGTTTTGCCGCGTCATCGCTTAGTGATGGTGGCTGTTTTAGCGAGAGCTGTGTGCTATTTGTAGCTTCATCATAAACAACCGCCCAGCCAAACAGTGGTATTTCCTCAGTAAAGGTAAAAATTAAACTAAAGCTATCTTGCGTAATATTTGTTGCTACTGTAAACCAATCTGCCGATGGTATTGCTGTGTTATTTTCAAGGTTTGCGGTGTGGAAAGTTATTGTCAACGTGTTTTCTTGCCAATCGTGGTAAACTGCTGGTGTTGCATTTGCAAAAGTAAATACACTTGTGCGTTTTTCGGCGTCCCACTCCAAACTTGGTACTGTGAGCGTTGGTGTTTCAGCCGATATAATTTCGCAAGATGCCGCACGCACGTAATCGCCAGTAGTTAGCTGATATGCATAAACGCTATCGTCATCATCACTACGTGAAATTGAGTGTGTAACCTCTGCCACTGCGCCTATATATAAAGTTTGGCTTATTGTGCCAGAGCTGTATGGGTCAACCAGTGCGCTTGCAATAGCATCTGTAACACGTATTTTTGTACCCTCAGCAAGCTCTTCATAATCGCCATCGCCTAGTGTATCACCAGTTGTACCTGTCCATCTGTTTAAAGTTACAGTATGTGTTAGCGTTTCACTACCATTTACAAAAACAAATTCGTTTGCGCCAAACTCTAACTCTACTAATATACCCCAAACGCCATTTGTGCCATAGCGTGGCAATTCATCACCGTTAATTGTTAGTGCTTCGCTTGGGTTGCTAGTACCCATTAAAAATAAGCTGGAGTTTGTAACCTCTGTGCCATCTTTAACAGGGTAGCCAACTGCTAAAGTTTGGCTAACTGTTCTGCTACCCATTGCAGAGGTTAAATCTGGTAAACTGCTACCTGAAAAATAACTGCTAAGCAAACTTACGCTAGACGAATCACTTATTAAATCGCTATAATCACCCAAAACTAGGTTAACTGTGCTTGCGCCTGAAAGCTGTAGCATAGTTGCAAGTGCTGTTGGGTTTACATCATCACGTAAAATTTGCATTGTGTCGTCGCCTAATATCGAGTATGCACGCACTGTATCAAGTTTTACCTCGCTTTGCTGTGCGGCTAACACTGCATCTGCCCATGATTGGTTTTCAGCTAAAAGGCGCATGCCATAAATTTCGCTTTGCTGTGCAACAAAATCAGCGTGTGGCTCTGCATTTAAGGCAAAAACCTCCACCCCTGTAAGTGTTGTTGGGCTTAACATTACCTCTATGCCACTGGCTGAGGCTATTTCAACTAAGTACGCTAGTGGGTTAAATTTTGTAAAAAGCGTATCATTTTGGGTTATAGCAACATGTGTAGTTTCCACTTCGGTTTTATCTCTAAAAATAACATCATCGCCCACACGCCCAGTTAGTGTAATGGCATTACCACCAAAACTTGCCACTTGTGCGAGTGTTTCCTGCAAGTAAAGTTTTTGCTCCTCAGTAGTGGTATTTGCTACAAAAGCATCTGCCCAAGCTTCGTCCAATACAACAATGGCTAAATTATCCTCAGTGATTTTTACTGTTGAATTACTTGTATCTCGCATTAATAAAAAAAACGCTAAAAATACGCCACCTACTAAAATAGCAAGCGCTACAACAAACAAAATCGTCGGCAATAGATATTTTTTCATTTGATTATCCTTTCTTATTTTACAATTTAATAATATGTTAACCGCATAAATTACTACCGATTTACGCGGATTTGTTACTATAACTATATATGTGTATCACTAAAACAGTATACCACAAAAAACGCAAATTGTGCATTGTTTTTAAATTTTCGAGCTTTTTTGCACCTAATTTTCACAAAAAATAAAAAACTGT
>CAYJJL010000076.1:0-9118 GCA_964370455.1 uncultured Faecalibacterium sp. | reverse complement strand
CAAACACGGCCACGAACACCACACACACCATGAGCACGCACATGGCGAAAAATGCTGTGGTAAACACGGACATGATGCTCACGCACACCACGAGCATGCACAAAACGAAAAATGTTGTAGTAGCCATGAGCACCACGCATATCACGAGCACCACGAAGGTTGCTGTGGGCAACATGGCCATGAGCATCACGCTGGTTGTGGCCACCACGGCCATGCTGTAGGGCATTTACACGCTGATGATGTTTTTGCAACATGGGGTACACAAGCCGCTGCAAAAACCACAAAACAAGAACTAGAAAAAGCCTTAACCGCACTAGACAGTGGCGAATTTGGCGCAGTTTTGCGTGCTAAAGGCATACTTGATTGTGGTGATAGCTGGTATGAGTTTGATTATGTGCCAGATGAAATTAATATGCGCCCACGAAATGCCGATGTTACTGGTAAAATTGTTGTTATTGGCGCAAATATCGATAAAGCTAAAATTGCAAAATTATTTGGCTGTGAGGAATAAAAATGAACGAAAAAATAATACCTATATATCTATTTACTGGCTTTTTAGAATCTGGCAAAACAAAATTTATACAAGAAACTTTTGAAGATGAATCTTTTGATTCTGGCGAAAAAACCTTGCTTTTAGTTTGTGAAGAGGGCGAGGAAGAATATAACCCAGAAAAATTTGCATTTGATGGTGTTACCGTTGAAGTTATTTCAGATGTAGAAGAATTTACTACTGAAAACCTACAAGCCGCCGCCGAAAAATCAGGTGCAGAGCGCATAGTGTTAGAATACAATGGCATGTGGAAATTAGATGTTTTAACTCAAAACATCCCTGAAAACTGGCGTGTATTTCAATGTATTTCATGTGCTGATGGTGCAACAGCGTTAACCTACGCACGTGAAAAAGCCATGAGAGGTTTATTTTTAGATAAAATTTCACGCAGTGAATTAATGGTTTTTAACCGTGCTGAGGCAATAGATAACGACGAAGCAAAGCAAGAACTACACGAAGTTGTGCGCCAAGCTTCACGCCGTTGTGATATTGCATACGAGTTTGAAGATGGCAGAGTTGAATATGACGAAATACCAGACCCACTACCATTTGATTTAGACGCAAAGGAAATAACCATAGCTGATGAAGATTTTGGTGTTTGGTTTATGGATTGTAGCGAGGAGCCACAAAAATACAAAGGCAAAATAGTTAACTTTTTAGCTCAGGTTTATAAATCACCTAACCTTGGTAAAAAGTTTTTTGTGCCAGGTCGCTTTGCAATGACATGTTGTATGGACGATATAGAATTTGTTGGTTTTCCTTGTGCATACGAAAGCGCAAAAGATTACGAAGATAGACAATGGGTGAGAGTAACAGCTAAGGTAAACGTTAAATTTAGCCCTGTTTACGATGGCGAAGGCCCTGTTTTAACAGCCCTAGATGTTATACCTGCTGAAAAACCTGCTGATGACGTAGTGCGTTTTTCTTAATTTGAAATTAACCACATTATAGAGATGCTTCACCCTTAAAAGCTAAAATTGAACAACTTAATACAATTAAAATGCTAGGCAATATTATAGCTAAGATGATGTAATATATGGTTATAACTATCTGACAAAATTACCTTTGAAAGTGCAGTAACGCAAGTTGCTGCACTTTTTTTCTGCTTATATAACAAAATAAGGGTGCACGCCATAAGCATGCACCCTACAAGGAAGGAAAACGGTTGTAAGAATTTTGTTAGTAATGTTTGTTTGCTATAATGTTAAGTATTGCATAATTACTTAGATGGGGTTATCTTAGCAATTTTGATTAGTCATCGTCGCCGTCGTCATCGTCATCATCGTCGTCATCGTCGTCGTTGTCGTCATCATCGTAGTCATCGTAGTCATCGTCATCATCATCGTCATCGTCGTAATCGTCATCGTCGTTGTCGTCATCATCGTCGTCGTCGTCATCGTCGTTGTCGTCGTCCATATCATCCATATCGTCAAACATATCGTCTAAATCGTCGTCATCATCATTATCATCATCTAAATCATCGTTATCGTCGTCGTTATCGTCGTCTAAATCATCATTGTCATCATCATTATCGTCGTCATTATCATTATCAAGCTGATCTTCTAAATCATCTATCCAATCTTCAAGTTGATCAATTTTGTTATCCATTGCTGAATCATCTTCGTATTTATCTTCAAGCACATCAAAGTACTCATCATAGTAATCTTCAATTTCATCTATTGTCATAGTTGCCATTTGTGCAGAGCTTAGTGAGTTTTCAAAAGTTGCAAGTTCTGCTATAAGCATTGCTTTGCCATAAGATATTTCGTGCTCGCCAGCAAATTCTTCCATTTTTTCACTGCTATCTTTTGATGTTGTTTGTGTTAAAATGCTAGGCGCAATATTTAAATCTTGTAAAGCATCTTCAACTGTGTCAAAAACTTCTGTTTTAACAGCGCTTGCCATTTCTTCTTCATTATTTTCAACTGTTACTAGCACTGAGTTTTTATTTTCGTTAACAAAACCCTCTTGTACCAAGTTTGCCATTAATATTTCAATAGCATCATCAAGCTCTAGGTTATTTAACTCAATGTTAGATAAAATTTGTGTGCCGTCATCATTTGTACCAGTTGCACTAAGCACTTTATTTTGCTTATTTAGTGAAAGCTCTATGCCAGGGTTTACATCTATTTGCACAACGGAATGTTCTGCATAATAGTTTGCGTATACGGTTGCGCCTAATGTTAAAGCTACGCAAACAGCTGCTGTTGCACCAAATAATGGCAAAAGTATAGATTTTTTCTTAGTTGTGTTTTTCATTTTTGTTACCTCTTATTTTATTATTAATGATTGTCGAAAAATTAGCTCAATGTTTTACTGCAGTTATAAAAGTTCAGCTATAGGAGTTTTGTTTAACCTGCCAAATATAATATTAACTTGTTTTATATCCGACAGGTTATGCTCGGCAGGCTTCGTGTGCATTACTGTGTTGACCGCCTTTGTGACATAATAAGAGTTGAGCTTGCCATTTTATCGCAAATATTTTTAATTTTTTTAAAAATATTTTTTTATCGACGTAACAACGTATAAAAACTTTTATTTTTTTGAAATAATTTTGCAATATTTAAAATTTAGCGCAAAAAAGGTGCTGTTGCATTACTCTCATTCAGTGCAAAAATGCACAACAAATCACTTTAATTCTTTCGAATTAACCTCAGCAAAAGCGCAAAAGCTTTTACTGATAAGATTTATTTGTGTTTTTTTACAATTGAATGGAGCATGTGCAACCGCACCTTTTATTTACAATTAATACTCGCATAAGCGAGCAAGTGTTACCCGAACTCGTTTTATATATCTTGAAACTGCTATTAACTATAAGTTGGCTATTTCTTCCAAAAGTGCTTTTGCGCCGTCTATTTCTTCCTCGGCTTCTTCAATTTCACTTTCAAACTGGCTATTCTCAATGCAGTGCTCGTAAATTTCTAAAGATTTTTCTGCTGAAATTTTGGCTTTTTCAACCTCATTTAAAGCGAGGTAGGTTTTACCTAGCGCTAAATATTTGTGCGCAACTTCAACCGATTTATCAAAACTTAGCCACAGCCATAAATCCAAACCTTTTTTATGCGCATTTAGTGCATTTTTATAATCCTTTGTTTCATAATAAAAATCAGCTATATCCTTATATGCATCTGCCACCGAACGTGCGCGCACTGCAAGCTCTCTGCTTGGGCGCTCAATTTTCATAACCTTTTTGCCGGAATGTACTAGTTCACGCAAAAAATCAGGCAACATATATTCTTTGCCAAGTTCTCTTGTATGTATTTCAATAGCTTTTTCAAAATTTTGTTTTGCTAAAGCAAACTCGCCCGCTTGCATATAAAGATTGCCTAGCTCTTGCCTGTAATCGGCTACAATATCACTTTCATCACCATACTCTTTGGCAATTTCTTCAATACTTTTTAGTTGTAATTCAATTTCTTCAGTTATATCTGTTTCATCTTCATTTCGGTATGATGCAACTAAACGTTCTAAATCCAACACGTGTTGCTCTGTGTATGCTGGGTGCTTGCGAATGATTTCAATATCTTCAAGTATTGGGGGAAAATCGCCCTCTGGTTACTGTGCAAGCAAGCAGTGCTTACGTCTTCTGGTATCAATATACTGGGTATCGTCCTTGCCGTTAGCTTTTAGGTAAATATTTTCGGCAAGTTCATAGTAATGCATAGCTTCACGGCGTTGCTCATCGCTTATGCTGTAATGAGAGCCTAGCGCATGACCAAGGGAAAAATAAACGCTAGCTTTTGTTAAATCATCAGCGGTTGAGTTTTCCAATGCTTCAATAGCGCAATTTGAAATATAACGCACATATTTTTCACCATAAAAAGTATGTATTTTAACAGCATTTTTCAACATAAACTCAAAGTAGCGTATATCATCTACTCCGTAAAAATCTCTATACAAGGCCGCTACAAAATCAGCTTTAAAAACAACTTTATCATACCAATATGGTATATCGTAAATGGTTTTATCCACCAGTATATCTTTAAGGCGTAACAATAAAGCTTCGCTAAGTTTGCGCTCACCCATGCTTTCAACTATATATTTGCCTGCAGCTTCAATAGGTGTGTTTTCGCCACCACAAACAGCACATTTATATTTACCATATAAATGCCAAACAATAGCCTCTTCACGCTCAAAGCACATATTTTTCATCGCATTTAAACGCCAAATAATACGAGAATTTGCAGGTGAACCTTTTATCCCTTGCAATGGTATGATATCATCATCGCCCAAAACTAAGCTGTGTATATCATTTTGGCAGTGCTTACATGTAACATGAAACGCTTTATCAAAAACCCTGTATTGATAATATGCTAGCGCATCGGTTGTAAAAGTGCCAAGTATATGCGCACTATTAGCCATTGTAAAGCCATCTACATCACTAAGGCCCATCTCTTTAATGTCCTCAGCAGTGGTTTTGCTTGAAAAACTGCCTGTTATGTCAAACAACGCATCTAAATATAGTTTAATTTCATCGTCCGAAATTCGATTTAAATCACTAATATCAGTTATGTACTTTACGTTTGTTACAAATTCTAAAAAGCCTATATCTAAATTTTGCAAAGCTAGTTTACACAGCGCAGGAAATACCTTTATGTAAATAGTCATGTCACCGTATTCGCGCATTTTTTGCACAAGTTCTTCTATATATTGCTTCTTTTTAATGTTGCCATCCATTTTTGCTAGCACATCGCAAATTGGTTTTAAACGAGCATCGTTGTTTAACTGTTTTATCGTTTCTTTCATAAATTACCTTTCTTTAGTGTGTATGCTTTTGTAGTGTGTGCTACTGACAGCATGTTTTAATTATATCACTCAATAAGGTTATAAACAATAATCAGATATTACATATACTCTTTAATTTGTTGCAGTGTTTTTGTAGATATTATTTTATTTTGTTTTTTGTGTTAAACTTTTGCTCCTCCCACCAATCTACCATAGCAAAACGCACTGCATAATCGCCTACAACAATTTCATTTTCACGTTGTTGCTCGTATCCATCGCCAGCGGCGGCAATGCAAAACTCAGGGTATAGCACACACCACCAGTTTTCGCCTTTATGTGTACCTATATCTATGCGCAAAGCAGTGTATTCGCCACCTGGTAGCGTAAATGTTTCGTACTCAGTGGTGGTAAAGTACTCGTTTATAAAATAAATGTTTACATTTAAATCCGAGCCATTTTTAACAAGCACATCTTGAGCAGTAAATTTAAACTTAGCTATATTTTTAGTAAATAAATCATTAGCATTTTGTTTTGTTGTTGGCAGTGCAGTTGCATAAAGCTCCTGCATTAATTCCAAAGTAGCATCTCGCACTTTTAGTTTTAATGCTTGGTCTGTTGTGCTATCGCTATTTGATTTTACATGTAACCGCAAACTTTGCTCACGTATTTCTGCGCATGTTTCAGCAAATACTTTTTGCTCTTGAATTTGCACTGCGACAAACAGCGAAATTATAAAAGCAACTAACAAACTAAAAAATATAGCTCTTTGCCCTGTACAACAAAATATAATACTTTGTTTTATTTTGTGTTTGCATGATTTAAACATTAATTTGGTATTGGTAGCTGGTATTAATTTAATAGTGCCATAAGTAATTTTGCGTTGTAAGTTGCAATAAGTATTTTTAAAATGTTTCATAAAAAACACGCCCTTTCTTTTATAAAAAAAGTTTGGACGTGTTTTTGGTAAAATATTCCTATTTTTAATATTTAATTTTGCTAGTTACTACCACCATACTTTATTTTTCTATAAGTGTCACCAATTTTGCGCAAACTTTTAACCCCACCAAAGCGCTCATATTTTTTCTCTTCTATTTGTTTTGAGGTTAAGCCTTGGTAGCCGACTTCGGTTTTTAGTTTAATATAGCTATCGTAGCGCCTTTGTTCTAATTCGCCATTAATTATAGCTTCTAGCACTGCACAATTTGGCTCACTTGTGTGTGTGCAATCTGAAAATTTGCAATTAGTCGCTAGGCTTTCGATATCATCAAAAGTTTTTGATAAATCCACGCTTTCTGCACCAAGTTCACGCATGCCTGGGGTATCTATAAGTACACCACCAAAAGGCGATATAAACATTTCTCTGCCTGTTGTGGTATGCCTGCCTTTATCGCCTCTACCTATATCCTGTGTTAATAAAACTGTTTCACCCATTAAGCCGTTAACTAACGTTGATTTACCAACACCAGACGAGCCAATAAAAGCGCATGTTTTGCCACATTGCAGATATTTTTCAAACTTACTATTTATATCTTCATCATACATAGAAATAGCAATAACATCTGAAAAAGATGAAACACGTTCAACTTCAAATATTTTTTCGGATAAATCATCGCATAAATCAGATTTTGTTAGCACAATAACAGGCGTTGCTCCGTTATCCCACGCAATGCCAAGGTAGCGCTCAATACGGCTTAAATTAAAGTTATTATTAAGTGACATACATATAAAAACAGTGTCTATATTTGACGCCACTGGTTGCGTTTGACCGCTAACACCAACAGCTTTGCGCACAAAAACACTTTTGCGTGTTAGCACATGGTGAATGGTTGCGTGGCTGTCCTCGTTTTCGTGGGATACCATAACAAAATCGCCTACGGTCGGGTATTTCTCAAGCATGTCGGCATTGTAGCGTAGTTTGCCAGATATTTCGGCTTGTAGTTCTGCACTGTTTGTAACTATTTTATATAATCCCTTATATTGTGCAACTACACGAGCAATTTCGTGCTGTGGGTATAGCGTTGCCTCGGTTTTAAAACGTTCGTTAATACCATATTTTTCTAAGTTATTCATTGTTGTATATTTTTCCTCTTTTGTATTGTATTTTTTTCATTTAATTTTCTAATAATTAAAAATTATCAAATAGAATTTTTTAATCATATCTTTTAATATATTTAATACTGTTGATAACAATATTAAAAAATCAATTTGCTCTTAACAATTCAACACATTTCGTTATATTTTGCCAATCATCTTCGCACTGGCTAAAATAATCAACACCTTTTTGTGTTAATTCGTAATATTTGCGTGGCGGGCCTGAAGATATGCCTTTGGAGTAGCAATGTGTATAACCCTCTCTCAACAATCGACGTAATATAGAATATACTGTTTGTTCGCTAGTGTCTGGAAAGATATCTACAATTGTTTTCATTATTTCATAGCCATATAGCTCATCTTTTGAAATAATTAGCAATATGCAATACTCCAGCACACCTTTTTTAAGTTGCGCTACCATTTGTTCCCTCCTTTATATAATAGCATATAATTTAAATAATATAAAACAGATACTATCACAATTAAAAAAAAGAAAATCATCATATATATAATTACATTTTTAGCTACTGCAAATGTAAATTCTGGCATAGTAAACACAAAATCTTGTAATTGCATTGCAATATCAATAGACATAAATAAATTTATTAATGACATATTTACAATCATGAGCGGTATAATTTTTTTACCAAGTCTGAAAGCAAACACAGCTAAAATTGAACCCATAACAAGCAACAAATTAGAGCCATATATTAAAGCATCATTAAAACTATATATAGGCAAATATGTATTATTATCAACAATTGTTGGAAGAGGCGTTATTAACGCTATTGTAAAGGTTATTACTAATATTAAAAAAACAATTCCTATTACAGCACAAAATAGGTATAATATTTTTTTATATGTATTTTTTTGAGATTGAGTAGTTAATTTAATATCTTTAAAAGCTCTCTCACCAACTATAAGCATTTGTATAAATAAAACAGCACACAAAAATACAGGCATGTGATTATTGTAATAAGAGGCATGGTACACATACGAAAAACTTAAGTATACAAAAGGAAACATAGCAAATAATAAAACTGCACGCAATTTCAGCCATCTTATAATTGGCAAAGGATTTATTAATTCATCTACAATTAAATTTATATCGCCACAAGATTTTATAGCTTCATCAATATTTTCGCTTTCGTCAAAAAACTTATTATAATCTGCCACTACTTTTTTAATTTCAGCTCTTGATGAGCGCATCCACAACTTACTTTTTAGCTGTTTTATAAATGTTTTTCTATCCATTTTGTATGCAACCTTTCTATATTTTAATTATTAGATAACAACAAATCTTAATTACTGTGTACAATAACAAGTAACACAATAACAAGTAACACTTGCTTTGCAAATTTTTATTGCTCACATTAAAAGAATTAAAACTACTGTTCAATACACAGTATTTGACAAAACAATAATAACACACTACTGTTTAATAGTCAATAGTTAAAATAATAATATGCTATTAGTATATAGATTAACTTCTAGATTACTAACAGCGCTCTCATTTTAATATATTATCGTATTTTTTATTAACACGCTCAGTGTTTTATTTATGATACGGAATACTCTAATACTAAATATCATATTTTTTTGCAATAAACTATATTTTTGCACAAAAACGTATAGTGTAATAAAAAACTTTTTAGCGCACTCAACCTTTTGAAACATAGATAGCCATTTAAAGCTCAACAACGTTTTAAAATTCAACAACGCCTTAACCACAAAAAAACAACCTAGAACAAA